>DASXSW010000646.1:0-10805 GCA_036505755.1 Binatia bacterium
ATAACTCGACGAGCCAGCCGACATTTTGGGTAGGCAACAATCTTGGTGCGGCGATCATCAAGATCGAACCTCTGGAATAGCGCTCCGACAGGTTCTGTCTCTAATCACATTACAGCGCTGTACCAGAAAAAATCCCTCCGCCAGCGCCGCGAGGTTGTTTACCGTTTCGTGCTTTCACTCGAAGCACAAGAAGCTGGTTACGGTAAAAATCCAATCGAATGGATGCCATCCCATTCCAATACAGTCCTCGACGCGATATGCAGCGAGCCTCGACAACAAACAACCTATAAACTGCGGCGTTCGCTCGGAAGTACCAGAGGAGGCCTCGTGAGGAAGTCAAACACCATTATTGTTCTAATGGCGCTATTGCTCTTCGCTGGAAGTGCGGCGGCGCAGGTCACCGTTCTCACTCATGGCACCGTCATCGACGGCAGCGGATCGCCGCCACAGAGGGATACTACCATCGTGATGGAGAGCGGTCGCATCCGCGAGATCGGGCCATCGGCGAAAATTTCATCTCCAACTGGCGCCACCGTGCTGGATGTCACGGGGAAGTTCATCGTGCCGGGCATCATCAACGCTCACGGCCACGTCGGCGCGAAAACTGAGCCACAGTTGAGACAATATGCGCTTTATGGCGTGACCAGCACGACCAGCATGCAGACCGATCCGGACGAAGTGATCCAAGTCCGGGAAGCGCAGAAACGCGGTGAGCTGCGCGGCGCGCGAGTGTCTACCGTGAAGTACCGGTTCGCCCCCGATCCCGAGGTAGTGACACCGCAGCAGGCGCGCGCCAAGGTTGACGAGATTGTCGCCGCGGGCGCCGATTACATCAAAGTGTGGGTCGACAGCGGCTTCGGCACCCGGGCCAAGCTCACCCCCGAGTTCTGCGCCGCCGTCCTCGAGCAAGCGCGCAAGCACGGCAAGCTCACCTTCGGCCATGCGTACGAGCTCGTCGATGCGAGGATGCTCGTGGAACGGGGCTTGAATGTCCTTGCCCACAATGTCCGCGACCGGCAAGTGGATTCGGAATTCATCTCGCTGCTCAAGCAGCGCAACGTGACGCTCATTCCGACACTGGTGCGCGACGAGTTGCTGTATGTCTACGGTGACGCACCGGCCTGGATCGACGATCCTTTCTTTCTCAAGTTCGTGCCGCCGGAGCGCCTGGCGGTGTTGAAAACCAAGATCCGCGATGAGCAGGTGAAAAATCCGCAGCGCGCCCTGATCAAAGCGGGTTTCGAAATGAACAGGATCAATCTGAAGAAGCTCTCCGATGGCGGGGTGCGAATCGCCTTCGGCACCGACAGCGGAGGAGCCGCCGATCGCTTTTTTATTCAGGGTTATTCGGAGCATCGGGAGATGGAGCTGATGGTGCAATCGGGTCTGACGCCGATGCAGGTGATCCAGTCCTTTTCAAAGGGCGCCTCAGAAGCGCTGGGCATCGACAAGGAGTTCGGAACGTTAGCCAAGGGCAAGGCCGCCGACCTGCTGGTGCTGGAAAAAAATCCGCTCGAGAATATGGCCAATATGCGGTCCATACAAACCATCTATCTGGGCGGCAAGAAGTTCGAGTAAAAATTGCTGAGCAAGGATGCGCCGCCCATTCGTTTTTCGAAACTCGAGGGAAAGGTATAGCTGACGATGGCAATGATGGTGATGACGTTGAACCATGAGACCGGCAGGATGCTTGCCGTGGCTGTTTCGATGGGCTGGTTATTTCTGATTTTTGCCACAGGGGCTTTCGCGCAGGAACTCTTCTTCCAAGGAAAAACAATCACAGTCATTCAGGGGCGTGAACCAGGCGGAACGGGCGACTTACGCGCGCGGGCCATCACTCAATTCCTCCAGAAGTATATTCCCGGAAACCCGGCCATTGTCCATGAGTTTATGGGAGGAGGCGGCGGCTTAAGAGCCGCTAATCACATCTACTCCGTCGCGCGACCGGATGGTCTCACGATTGGAAGCGTCAGTTCTGGCATGCTGAGCCATTCGATACTGGGCGGGTCCGGCGTCAAATACCAGGTCGAAAAGTTTCACTACTTGGGAGCCGCCGACGCCGGCGGGCACTACGTCTTCTATACGAAGAAGGAATTGGGGCTTAACAACTTGGAAAAGCTGCGAGCGACCACGGGAATCAGAATCGGCGCGCAGTCCGTCGGTCACAGCAACTACAACATCGCTCGGTTGCTCGCCTATTTGTTACCGATGAAGGAGGCACGTTTCGTTACGGGTTATGCAAGCCCGGAGATTGACGCCGCCATCTTGCGCGGCGAGCTGGACTCCAGATTCAACCAGTCGCATAGCGTGATCCAGCGCAACCCGGAGTGGCTAGATAAGGGCATGATGGATTTTCACACGACGCTCGAGATTCCCAAGGGCGACAAGCATCCTCGGTTTGCCAATCTTCCCGAGCTTGAAACTTTTGCAAAGACCGAAAAAGAGCGTCAGCTGGTGGCTTTGCAGCGTGGCTTTAGGTTGACCGGTTCGCCGTTTGTCTTGCCGCCCGGCACACCGCGCGACCGCGTCGCGATTCTCCAAGAAGCGATGACCAAGAGTTTGAAGGATCCGGATTTTCCCAAAGAGTTCAAAAAGATGGTGGGAGATGACGCCGAAATCGTCTTGCCGAACGTCATGGACAAAAGCATCAAAGAACTGCCGCGAGATCCGGAAGTCGTGGAGCTCCTAAAAAAGATAACCGGGGTAAGCGCGCTTCCGTCGCGCTAAAAGATCGGATCAATGGAGGTTAGGAAGATGAAAATCCTGTGGCTCCTAGTCTTGTGTTCTTGGCTAAGCGTGGTAGCAACGCCTCTCGAAGGCGCCTCGGACAATCCCAAACGCGGCGGCACTCTCACCTTGGGGATATCCAGGGAGCCGGTATTGATGCATCCGATGATCGCCACCGGCAGCGTTGAACGAAAAGTTCGCGAGCTGATGTTCGAGTCGCTGTTGGGCGTCGATGCCAATGGCAAGATCCAACCTAATCTGGCCGAGTCCTGGTCGATTTCGGACAACGGCCGGATCTACACCTTCAACCTGCGCAAAGGAGTGAAGTTTCACGACGGGCGGGAAATGACGGGCGAGGACGTCAATTATGCGGTCAGCTACGCGATGAACCCGAAAAACGGCGCTTACGGACAGAGCATGCTCGCGCCGGTGGAACGGGTCGAAACGGAAGGCAAATACGTCGTCAAAATGTTCTTAAAAAAGCCGAGTCCGCCTTTCCTCGCAAACTTGACCGACATTCAGCCATTCACAGTGGTACCGAAAGAGTCGCTGGGAAGGGGTCGGCAAGCTCGAACGATTTCCGCCGGGCACCGGGCCCTTTAAGGTCATCGAGTGGCAGCCTGGCCAACGCTTCGTGTTCGAGCGCGCCGCCGACTACTGGGGCCACAAGGCCTTCGTCGATCGTCTGATCCTGCGCACGATCCCGGACGGAACAATCAGGTTCACCGCAGTTCAGACAGGGGACGTCGATATGATTGAATTTACGCCCTTCGAATGGGTGAAACAGGTCGCCGATGGAAAAATCAAAGGGCTTCATCTAGTGAAGGCGCCCTACGCAAGTTTCCGCCGCCTTGTTTTCAACGCCACGGCGCCACCGTTTAGCAACAAAAAGATGCGCCAGGCCGTCGCCTACGCGATTGATAAGCGGGAGCTCATGCACGCCGCCTTTTTCGGTTTTGGCGAGCCGGTGGATCAACGATACCCGGCCGGCCATTCGTGGTTTATCGAAGGATTCCCGCCGCAGACCCGCGATCTGGCAAAGGCCGCCGCGCTTTTGAAAGAAGCCGGTTACAAAGGCGAAGCGATCGCCGTGAATTCCTATCCAGGCGAGTACGAGCCGATGATAACCACCCTCCAGGCCCAGCTTAAAAAAGTCGGCATCAACGTTACGATCGAAAACATGGATTTCGGCGCCCATCGCGGCCGCATCCGGAGCGGGGATTACACCATGAACGTCTCCGGCGGCAATCTCGAGACCGATCCCTATGAAGCTTATGGCGCCAATAGACGCTGTGAGTCGGATCTCAAGAAACGCCGCAACAACCTATCCGGCCACTGCGACAAAGAGGTCGAGGCCCTGCTCGACAAGGCGGAGCAGGAGTCGAACGACGCAAAGCGCAGAGCTCTGATCAAACAGATACTGAATAAGCATTTTGACGACGTGGCGGAAGTCTACATCGGTTTCGCGCCGCGCTTTTTCTCACTGCGCGATTACGTCAAGGGCTTCAACACCTCCGGCGACGACATTTACCGCTGGTGGGGTGGTGGGTTGAATCACACTTGGCTGGACAAATGACACTACTTCTTCCAAAAAATCTCCTCATAGTTTTTCGCCACTCGATCGAATTTGGCAGCCATGGTCGGGTCGATCGGATGCAACTTATGGCCTTTGATCTTTGATTTTAAATCCGACTCCACATCCGGATTGGCCGGGAATTTGAGAACGGTTCCCCCGCTCATCGCTTTCTGTCCTTCCTTTGACAGGAGAAAATCCACGAATAGTTTAGCCGCATTCGGATTTTGCGCGTAGGCATAGACACCCGAAAGATGAGTCGAAGCAGGGACGGGATCGCGTCCTGGGAGCCACTCGATCGGGGCCCCGGATCTGATGTATTCCACGGCCGTGTCGACGTAGGTGTTGGCTAGAATCGAAAATTCGCCGGCCGCCAGGAGCTGGGTCAACAGACTTTTGTTTTCCCGCATGTACAAATCTTTGGCGGCCAGCCGCTTCATGAAATTCAGACCTTCGTTTTCTCCCATGATCTCCATCATGACGGCGAACCAGGTGCTGTCGCGGTAGTCCATCGCAATTTCCTGCTTCTTCCATCTGGGGTTTAGAAGATCTTCGTATCTTTTCGGCGCGCTGCCGGAAGGGACGAGCCTGGTGTTGTAAGCGATGCCCATGACTTGCAAATAGAGGATGGTCCAGTAGCCGTTCGGATCTTTTAGTTCCTTGGGATAGCGCTGACTTTCCGGAGATACGTACGGCGCGACTAATTTCTGTCTGATCAGCTCAGGCCAAATCGGGAAGGAGGCGGTGAAAACATCAGCCTGGTGCTTTTTCGTTCTCGCTTCCAGTTCAATTCTCGGCAAAAGCTTTAGCGAGTTGGCGCGATAAAGGTTGGTATCGATGAAGGGGTATCGTTTTTTGAATTCCTGGAGTAACAATGTCGCGTCCCGAGCATTCATCGAAGTGTAGAGAAGAAGTTTCCCCTCTTTTTTGGCGCGCTCGACAAGCGTAGCGGTAGGATCTTCCGCTGCCTCCACGAGGAGCGGCTGCGCGAGAGTCAGGAGCAAAACCGACATAAAACCGAGTTGTTTCACATAATCCTCCATTTTTGGTGAGCGCTCCCGTTCATATCTCGTTGAGAACGTCACTATTGTCAATCGCCGCGCGAGCTGCTATCGCAAAAACAAAGCGGACTCTTGTCCAAATCAAAAAGTTAGAGCGGCAAGCTCTGAAAAGAGGCTAGGATGAAGTCGAACATGCTCGAGTATACCCAGGAAGAAGTCTCCCAGCTTCCCGACGATCGTCTGGAGGAGGAGTGGAAGCACTTCATGGCGTTTTCCACCCAAAGACAGCGCCTGCGCGAAGATGTCCAGAGGATGATGCGTAAGAAGTCTCCACAGCAACGGGTCAAATCCGAGGATATTCCGGAAGGCGGGATGACGACCACGAAAGCAGGGACGAGAGAAATTCTCTTGGCAAGAGTGGACGGAAAAATCTATGCGATGGACAACGCCTGCGGTCATTCAGGTTATCCACTCCACGAGGGCACATTGGATGGTTACGTTGTGACCTGCGGGTGGCACGATGCCAGATTCGACGTGCGGAGCGGTGCCGTTCTTTCTCCGGGACGCGACTTCAAGCCGATAAAACGATTCGAAGTCGTGGACGCCGATGACGGCACGATCAAGATAGGAGAGGAAAAATGAAAACGCCTACCAGGGCCGAGTTAGAAAAAATGTCTTACGATGAGTTGGACGAGCTGGCCAGCGAGCTTGCCGAAGAGGATGAAGCAATCAAAACGATACGGCACTATTTTATCGATGAGTTCTGGAAGCGCATGCCAGAGAAAGCCATTTTACCTAGCGACCTGGGCGATGGGGAGATGATCGGCGTTTCTTCGCAGGGCACGCCGGTGTTGTGGGCCAAGGTCGAGGGGAAAATCTTTGCGCTGAGCAACCGATGCCCGCATCGAGGGTTCCCGCTGCATCATAAAGGCAAATTAGAAGGCTACGCGCTTACGTGTGCCTATCACGGCGGTCAGTTCGACATCCGCACGGGAGCCTGCCTCAAACACCCGACGGAAACTTATCCCTGTGAAACTTTTGACGTTCAAACCGCGGATGATGGGACCATCGTTTGCCAAGCTGTCCATAGAAAGTGAGAGGCGTTCAACGTTCAAAGTTCAAGGTTCAAGGGCGGAGGGGCATGGCGTGCTTTGTCCTCACTTTGAACTTTGAACGTTGAACTTTGAACAGCGGCGACTTGATGACTCCAGGAGCAGCGCATTGAGGAATGTTGGCAATGATTCGCAGTGGTCCGGAGTGAAGCTGTTCAGTACTGCCATCTTGATCTTAATCTGCCTGTTTCGTAGCGACTCGCTTTTTTCCCAGGAGTTAGTTACCAAGGCTCGCGATGAAAAAAAGCTCGTCCTCTATCACAGCACCGGTATTGAAGACACGCAGCAAATCCTTGATCGATTTCGCAAACGTTACCCGTTCCTTCAGGTCGAGAACCACCGAGTACCCAGCGTAAAAATAATTCAAAGAATCACAACTGAAATTCGCGCAGGCCGCGATCTGGCCGACGCTTACATTATCAGCGGGCTTCAGACATGGCTCCTCAAGGACATGGGGTATTTGGCGGTCTACAACTCTCCTGAGCGCGTGAAGATCAGACCTGCCCTTCGAGACCGTCAAGGCTACTGGACCGGTGTGCTGTGGAATCTCGGCGTGCTTGGATACAACACCAATATCGTAACTCCGGCCGCAGTTCCCAAAACGTGGCAAGATTTGTTGCAGCCGCGTTGGAAAGGGCAGATTGGCTTAGAAGCAGAGGACGTGAGCTGGTATATTTTTATTCTTCACCTCATGGGATCGGAAAAAGGCAAAGCCTTTTTGCAGCAGCTGTCGCGGCAGCAGCCGCAAGTTCGGAATGGACACAACCTGATTGCTCAACTACTGACCGGAGGAGAATTCGGCTTGGCACCAACGGCGCGGGTCCATCGGGTGGAGGACGCAAAGCGACACGGTGCTCCGGTTGACTGGTCGGTCATTGAGCCGCTCGCGCCTGAACCGCCTGTATGCGTCAGTCTTCCCAAAAACGCGCCGCGCCCGAATGCCGGCAAACTGTTTATCGACTTCGTGCTTTCAGCCGAAGCCCAAGAAATCATTTACCAGGTGAAAAGAATCCCGAGCCGAATGGACGCCTCTCAACCGATTCCACGGCTGGCCCAGATCAAGCTCCTTGAAATAGAGTACGACCAAGAAGCCAAGGACTACACGCGCTACGCGCGAGAATACCGCGATACTTTCGGGCTACCCTAATTCGGAAAATTAGGTCGGTTGCACGTGGACTCTTCGGGGTATGCGGTTTCGGGTTGCCAGATCGTGATCAAAATCACAATTGTCACGCTTGGCACCGCTCCTGGCCCTATAGGCGCATAATGCCGAGGTAACGCGCGGGCCGCTTGAGGCCCGTCGCCGTTGACCGCAGCAATGTTAGCCGTCAATCGTTGCCGACTGAGCCAAGAACTAATTCCGTCGTGCTTCTTGTATCAAAGCCTGTTTGTCAACCGAATTGGCGGGGAAACAAATAGCGAAAGACCATCGATCCCCGGTTGACGGGCATTCGCCTCTGACGCTTCCGTCAGAGCGAGCGCGTGCTGATTTGCCCGGTTGCTTTAAGCACGTTAGTGGCCTGCGCTTCTTCGATATAACGCTTCACATCGGCTGGAAGCAGGAACCGCTGCTTTTCGAGCTTCTCGGCGGCCTTCGCAACTTCCTTCACGTAGCCCTCGTGATTCTTGTAGCGCTCTTCGAGAGATCGACGCGGATCGTCAGCTGCCTCGCGCTGCGCCTTGGTAGTCGCGAAGGGAATATGCTGACCATCCGATTCACATCCATCAGGTCCACCAAACTCGAGCGCCCGATGCGCCCATCCGGTCGTGGTGGCGACCGGCGCCGCGACCGGCGGCAAGCGGACGCCAGCCGCTTCGTTGCCGTCTCTATCCACCTTCGACACAAAGATCGGATAGGAGGGGCGTCCGGCGAGCGTAGGCGGGTAGTTTGAAACGACGCCATTGCGGAAATTCGGCCCGAAGTCGAGCAAATATCGAGTCGTGATCACCCCGGTATAGGTCACACCGGGTATCGAAGGCCAGCCCAATTCTTTTTGCGGCACGATGCCGGTCTGCGCACCGGGCATGGCTATCGCAGCCGTCGTGCCATTGGAGCGCCGCGGCACCTCGCTCTTCGGCGGATTGGTCCCGTCGCTCACCCACTTGTCAAGCGCGACCAGGAGCGCACGATGTGCGGGATAGGGGCTGACTGCGTTGGTAAACTGCTGGCACACTTTCCTGTCGGTGTTATTCCCGACGCCGTGCGACAAACCGGACATTAGGTAAAAGCGCACGTTTTCCGGATCCTTTAAGTCGTTGCCTTGCGTGTCGGTGTGCAGCAGCGAACCGGCCTTGACCCAATATTCGTTCGAGGTATTGACTTCGAAGCGTTTGGGACAGGTGTTGCTCGCCGTGCAGCGTGCACTACGCCCGTCGGTCTTGCCGCTGAGGTGATCGGTCAACACCGGATGGGCGAACGGGAACACGCCTTCCGGGTACAAGTGGTTCTGGCGGTTGCGCTCGGTTCTTCCGGTCTGCGCGAACCGATAGTTGATTTGAACGCCGCTGCCGCCGCCGGTATGGCTGAGTATGCCGTCGATGACGCGCCGGCCGTCTTCGTCTTCGTTGAAGCCCAGCATCTGGAAGTCGTTCAAGGCACGTGAGGGCTGCGAGATGGAATAACTGTAGGTGTGCTGCACATCGCCGGCGAGCGGATTACCCGATGTCGCGTGCCGCAGAAAGGAAATAACATCGCGCGTCGCCGCCAAACCGAGCCCGGCCACGACCGGATCCTTCGCCGTGTACGTGAACTCGTAGACCGCGCTCTGCCGGAACGTCGTTCCGGCCGGCAGCAACCGGATCGAGGTAGGAGACGCGTACTCCCAGCCGCTCGCATCTATCGCCGTTGGCGCGTCGTTCAGGCGCGCGCGCACGGTGAACGTCGCCTGAGACTTGTCCAGAGTCGCCGCCGGATAGGTCAGCCGATAGCTCGTGGTCTTGGCGTTCTCGATTACGATGTATTCGTACGAGGGACCGGTTATGTCGGGGCTGCTCGATCCAACCGGGTTTTTCGCAATGGGAAGGTTGATCTTCATCGCGTCTGCGCCGCTCGCGCCAAAATCCCATCCCATAGAAACTACGGTGTAGCCCAGGTTCATGACGAAACCGTCGCCTGCGTGAGCGGCCGTTGTCGGATTGTTGGATAATTCGACCTCGTTGATCCTGCCCAATCGCATTTCGCCGCGATTGTTGTAGTCTATGAACATCCTGTGGTTGCCATTCTTCAATTGGATCGGCTTCAGGATGAAGATATCCGTCGAGTACTCGACGTTGCCGCGCGCATTGCGCGGCGCAAGCGCGATGTCCGTAATGACGGAATTTCGCGGGTCGAGCGGGTCGACCTCGCCGCGGGCCGAGCCACGCAGCTTCTCGTACTGGCCCACGTTACCGAACGACATTCCCCCGAAAGTAGGCGACTGTCCGGGGCAAAACGTGGGCGATTGCGAGCGGGCGCAGTCAATTGCGATACTGATAATGCGAGCCTCGGCAAGCGAGGCGATCAAGGCGGCGCCAGCGACGAGGGCAAGCATGATACGACTCGGGAGACGCAGCGGTTGAGCCGTGCTTTTCAAAGCCAAGTGGGTTAGGCGCACAAGTGTTCTTGCAATCATGAGAGTTCTCCTCTAGCGCAAGTTGTCTAATCGCAACCAATATTGCCCGAGGTGTGAATTGGATTCCGTACCCTAGCAAGCCTTATTATGCCGCAGCATGCCTCAGATTGCGGATATTTTCTGGGTTTGGTAGTTCTGCCGGATGCACCGCTATCGCCTCGGCATAGGCGCCAACATTATTTCCGAGTCTAAAGCACTGTAGTTGGACGATTTCTAGTTCTAGCTTCCATCTCAAATACCGGTTCTGCGCCGCCTCTTCACGGAACTCTCGGATCTCTGCGGGAGGACCGTGTCTTAATGCAATAGATCTCTCAATAGCTTCGCAGAGCGGGTATTTGCGATCAGGACTCTCAAAATTAATACGGAGTCTGTAACTGAGTTTGGGGCCGAACAGTTCGATTCCGAAGATATGATCGTGTGTATCTTTTGGTGAAACATATACGTAGGAGCCCGACACCGTCGAGTTCGGATATCGTTTCGCGACGTCTTGAAGCGTGGTGGCACGACTTAGCCCAGCGAACTCGAACGAGTTCCCCACAATGCTCCCGCTCGCCATTAGCAGTCCGATAAGCAGGGCACGCATCATTAGAGGCCAACGTCAGCACTCAGCCGCGGCGGCGCAATGATCGGCCGCTGTCGGCTGCAGCGCAAGGTTAAACGGCGTGAGCAAGGTTTCACGCGGTCACCGGGCGTCAACGACCTTGTGGTATTGAAGCCGCCGTCTAAACAGAGCCGAGCCGATGCGCCCGGAGGAAGGAACGTATCTGGCGCACCGCCAGGG
>DASXSW010000647.1:0-3544 GCA_036505755.1 Binatia bacterium
TCCCCAAAAGCGCAAAAGACAATAAACTATTGGCGTAGGTAACAGTCAACGAGACGAATGGGCGCGCAAGCATCACCAGAATTTTTGAGCAAAGATGCCGGCGCGAAAGGACGGCTCGGCGCCGTCGGAAAACTTTCCTTCGCGGTAATAGAGAACCCGAAAGTCGCGAAAGTGATTCAACAATTCGTTATGGGCGAGTAAATAACTGGGATTTTTCGGATGTCCGATCACTTGTTGGTCGATTGAGTAGGTCTCGAAGATCAGATGGCCACCGACCGTGAGCGCCGCTTTAATCTTCGGAATCAGTGATCGTTGCAGATAATTGATGTACAGAATCAGGTCGTACTCGCCTTCCGGAAAACTTTGCTCCAGGTCCAGCTGTTGAAAGTCAACGTGAAGATGCTGCTGTTCAGCATGCCGTCGCGCCGCGTCGAGGGCAACGCAGGAGATGTCCACCGCGACGGTTTCGAAACCTCGTTCGGCTAAGTAAAGCGCATTGCGCCCTTTTCCTGCGGCGATATCGAGGGCGCGGCCGGGAGGGAGCTGCCAAGCGCCGGTCTCGAATATCTGCCGCAGTAAACTCGACGGCGCTTCCGCTTCCAGCGTTTGCGCATGCTGTCTATCCCATCGAATCTGATCATCGAGAGACATGAAATTTTCCTACAATGGAGCGACAGGTCTAATACACCGCCCGCGCCAGTGTCAGCACGTAGACCTCTTTGGCCGCATGCTTTTTTAACGTTCGGCTGCACTCATTCACCGTCGCGCCGGATGTGTAGACGTCGTCAACCAGCAAGATCCTCTTGCCTTCAACGGAGTTTTCGGGGTTCAACGTAAAAGCGGCGCGAACGTTTCTTCGTCGCTCTTCTTCGGTGAGCTGCGTCTGTGCCGGTGTTTCCTTGTCACGCCGCAGGACAAAAGGGTCCATGGGAATTTTGTAATCGCGGCTGATCTGCCGCGCCAGAAGCACGGATTGATTGAAGCCGCGCCAGCGCAGCCTTTTGGGGTGCAAGGGGACGGGGATGATCAAGCCGACTTGGCACTCGCTGAGAAATTCCTGACAGCCGCGCGCCATGAGCTGTCCCAGCGGTTTACCAAGGGAAACTTTCCGGCCGTATTTGAATTTTTGTACCACCTGGCGCAACGGATGCTCGTCGAGTTCCTCCCTGGGATAGCAGGCCCAAGCCCGGGCGCACGCGAAGTGGGGCGGGCGCGCAAGGCAGCCTCCGCAGATGTGATCGTCCCCGCTCGCGTCCGGAAATGGCTTGCCGCAAACTTTGCACAAAGGATGGGAGACGAGCTGAATATTTTTTCTACAACTCGCGCAGAAATAGGCCGAGTCACGTCCGTTAATCCTGCCGCCACATGCGCGGCAACGCGGCGGATAGAGCCAGTCGACGACCCAATCAAAACGATCGGCGAAGGATGGAGCTTGCGTGAGCTGCATCGGATGGACGGAATCTATCAAAAACGGGGAGGATAGCGAAGTGCTTCGACAGTCTCAGCAGAACGGAAAATCATTAAAATGACATCAAAACTCCCTCGTTCGCCTGTAGGGGCGGGTTTGAAACCGCCCCTACGCATTTTGCGTCTACGCTAGAGCCAGGCTCCGCTACAAATCAAGAATCACGACTCGACGATCAGCGAATGACCGGTCATTTCCTGTGGTTGAGGGAGACCGAGGAGTTGCAAAAGCGTCGGCGCGATATCGACGCCGGACCCTTGATTGAGCTGGCATTTTTTTCGCTCTTCATCGACCAGGATCACCGGGACGAGATTCGTCGTGTGCGCCGTGTGCAGCATGCCGGTATCGTAGTCTATCAACTGCTCGATGTTTCCGTGGTCCGCCGTGATCACGACTTTGCCCTTTTTGCCGATCGCGGCGTCGATTACCTTACCGAGACACTCGTCGATCACTTCGACGGCCTTTACTGACGCTTCAAAATTGCCCGTGTGGCCCACCATATCGGCATTGGCATAGTTGGCGATCACCAGCCCGACGTCCTGATCACGCAAGTATTTTGTCAGTGCGTCGGTGACCGCCCGTGCGCTCATCTCCGGCTTGAGATCATAGGTCGCCACGTCCTTCGGCGAGGGAATCAGGATGCGCTCTTCACCGGGAAATTTATTCTCTTCACCGCCGTTAAAAAAGTAGGTCACATGAGCGTATTTCTCGGTTTCGGCGATGCGTAGCTGCCGAATGCCCGCTTGACTGGCAATCTCTCCGAGAATTCTGCGAATCTCCCGCGGCGGATAGGCGACCGGAACTTTGAAAGTTTCGTCGTATCGGGTCATCGTCACATAGGTCGAGAGATTAATGCGGCCCTGGCGCGGAAATTCTTTGAAATTCTCCTCGATCAACGCACGGGTCAGCTCGCGCGCACGATCGGCGCGGAAGTTGAAAAAGATCACCCCGTCGCCGTCGCGAATTAACCCTTCGGGCATCGCGTCGTTGATTACCGTCGGCAAAACAAACTCATCGGTCGCCTTTTCTTTGTAGCTGTTGCGAATCGCCTCGAGCGCGGATTCCGCTTTGTTACCGACTCCTTTGGTTAAACAAACATAGGCTTTCTCGACTCTGTCCCATCGTTTGTCCCGGTCCATGGCGTAATATCGTCCACTCACCGTCGCAACCTTAACGTTGGGATAAGCCTTAAGCTTCTCGTTAACCTCGAGCATGAATTGCTCCGCGCTGTTCGGCGGCGTGTCCCGGCCATCCAGGAACAAATGGAGATAAACGTTGCCGATATTCTCTCGACCCGCCATCGCGATGATCGCCTCCATGTGGCGCTGGTGGCTGTGCACGCCGCCGTCACCCAAGAGGCCCAGGAGATGCAACCGGCCGCCCTGCTCTTTGGTTTTCCGCAAGGCGTCTAACAGAATCTGGTTTTTGTAGAAATTCCCGTCGTCGATATCTTTGTGGATCAAAGTTAAATCTTGGTAAACGATTCGACCGGCGCCGAGAATCATGTGGCCGACCTCCGAGTTGCCCATTTGCCCTGCAGGCAAGCCGACGTCGACACCGGACATGGAAAGACGCGAATTCGGATAATCTCGCAGCAATGCGTCCAAATTGGGCTTTGACGCATGTGCCACGGCATTGCCTTCTTTTCTCGGATTGATGCCGAATCCATCCAAGATGATGAGAACCACGGGATGGCTTGTGCTCAAGTTGAATTCCTTTCCTTGTCGGCCAAAATCTCCCCTGGCCCCTCTTTTTCAAAGAGGGGAAGCGATTCTCGCTGGGCAAATGCTCTTCCCCCTTTGCAAAGGGGGATTAAGGGGATTTTCTTAGCGAAACGGGAAATAAAAGTACACCAGCGTGAGAGTATCATAGCCAAGTCAATTCTCAGTAACGGAATTTGCAGTAATTTGGACAGAGTGCCGCGGCGAAACTTTCGAAACACCCACACTACGATAACTGTTCGTTGGCAATCTGAAACTGGTCGACTAGCTTTGCATAGGGCTCAGGAAGTCTAGGTCTCGGCGCGTGGCCCCACAGGCCGTCGAGATCGTAGAACTCGCGCACCGGTTCATAAAAGAC
>DASXSW010000648.1:0-3125 GCA_036505755.1 Binatia bacterium
GCCTTTGGTTCTAAGCTCTTGCTCGATTCTTCGCGGGCCGTAACCCCGGCTTTGAGCTTTTGTCAGCGCCCAATTGCGCGCGAACGATCCATCGTCGACATAGTTTAACGAGCGGAGCTTTTCGAGCACCTGGTCGCTGACTGCAGGCAGATGACCTCGTCGACGCAAATAGCTTCGGATTTCCGCTTCACTTCGTGGCCGATAACTAAGGTAACGCAGCGCGTGCTGCAATGCGTCTGCTGGAGAGGGAGATAGATTCGAATTAAAGCGAGTTTTCTTCAGAGCTATCGATGACGTATCTTGACTACCTGCCTTTGGCTTTTTCCTTCTTGTCTATCGGCGCCACCGCTGCAGAGATTTCCTGCTCGGGCCGCTTGACGCCGGCTTTGTCCATCACCTTGGCGAGAATCGCGCTGGCGGTTTCCGGATGTTCTTTGAGGAACTGTTTGGCTGCTTCTCGTCCTTGGCCGATTCGCTCGCCGCCGTAGGAATACCAAGCGCCGCTCTTTTCAATCACGCCTATTTCGCTGCCGAGGTCGATGACTTCGCCGTCGCGCGAAATGCCGGTACCATAAAGAATATCGAACTCGGCTTCTTTGAACGGCGGCGCCATTTTGTTCTTGACGACTTTAACTCTCGTACGGCCGCCCACGACGTTATCGCCGTCTTTCAGGGCGCCGATGCGTCGGATATCCATGCGCACCGAAGCGTAGAACTTGAGGGCGTTACCGCCCGTTGTCGTTTCCGGATTGCCGAACATGACGCCGATTTTCATGCGAATCTGATTGATGAAGATGACCACGGTCAGGGAACGAGAAATCGTCGCGGTCAGTTTTCGCAGCGCTTGCGACATCAGGCGAGCCTGTAAGCCCATATGGGCATCGCCCATCTCGCCTTCGATTTCTGCTTTGGGAACCAGAGCGGCGACAGAATCGATCACGAGAACATCGATGGCGCCGCTTCGTACCAGGGTCTCGGCGATTTCTAACGCCTGTTCGCCATGGTCCGGCTGGGAGATCAGCAAGTCGTCAGTCTTGACGCCGAGCTTCTTGGCATAACCCAGATCCAGCGCATGTTCGGCATCGATGAAAGCGCCCATGCCACCGTACTTCTGTGCTTCAGCGACAATGTGCAAGGCCAAAGTCGTCTTGCCGGAAGATTCAGGACCGTAAATTTCAACGACGCGGCCGCGAGGCACACCACCGATGCCGAGCGCGATATCGAGACCGAGAGAGCCCGTTGATACAATCGGCTGATCTTTCGGCACGCCGCCATCGCCAAGTTTCATGATGGCGCCTTTGCCGAACTGCCGTTCGATTTGGCTTACCGCAAGATCAAGCGCTTTCTCTCGATTCACGTCCATTGCCAGCCTCCTTCACATCGCCCGTCACTCACCGGTTTGCGCGCTCGTGAGTGTTACTATTCGCAGTTTAGTATGAATCGCGCCTTCAGGGTTCAACTTGCTGTGAAATAAAATCACTTCGTCAATGTTCGTAGCGCCGAACTGGTATTCCTTCCAGCTCTCCAGTGCTTGTCCGAGGGTTTTAGACGCCCGGTCAGTTTGCCGCCATCGGCCGATGGTCAAATGCGGCGTGAAACTTCTTTTCTCCGGGGCAAAACCAAGCGGCTCCAGAGCAGATTCTAATCTTGAAACCAGCGACGCCAACTGAATCCCCGTCAAACCAACCCACAAGATTCTCGGCCGTCGCAAGTCTGGAAATACCCCTAAACCTTTAGCATTTATGGTGAAGCGCGGAAAGGGGTGGAGCTGTGCTTCGAGCGCAGCGCCGATTTGCTTAATTTGGGACTCTTCGACGTCGCCGAGAAACTTGAGTGTCAGATGAATATTCGTGACGTTAACCCAGCGAACACCCGAAATTCGCGATTTAAGCTGATTGATCGCCGCGGAAATTTTGTCGATGACTTGAGGATCGATCTCCACGGCGATGAAAGCGCGAATCACAAATCTAACCCATGAGGGCCATGCGCAACCAATTAAGCGCAGCCTGTGAGGCACCAAGGATGATTCGCTCGCGCTCGCCATGAAAGCGGAAAGATCGAGCTTCATGGCGCTTCTCCTGAGCGATGCTCATCCAGACTGTGCCCACGGGCTTTTCTTTGCTCCCGCCTGACGGTCCGGCAATTCCGGTGACGCTAAGGCCGATACTGGCGCCGGTTCGTGCTCTGATGCCTTGAGACATTTCCATCGCTGTCTCTTCGCTCACTGCACCATGTTCTGCCAACGTCGTGGGTTTAACCCCGAGAAATTTGATTTTGGCGTCATTGGAATAAGTCACAGCGCCACCATAGTAGTAGGCCGAACTCCCGGCAATCCGAGTGATGCGCTGACTAATCAAACCACCGGTACAGGATTCAGCGAGGGCCAATGTCTGTTTCTTCTTCAATAGTAGCTGCCCGACGACTTCTTCCAAGGTGAGGTCGCCTTCGGCGTAAATATGAGAACCAAGAATGCCCCGAATTCGGTCGCAAAGTTCAATGAACGTCTGTGGCTGCGTTGATCCAGCGGGCGCGGATAAGCTCATGGTCAAATCCGGATAATGAGCGCGGAACGAGAGTTTGGCGTAGGAACCGAGATCGATCGGCTTCACTAAATCGTCCAGTTTTGATTCGGTGAGGCCGTGGATTTTAAACGTGCACACGAGATTTTCGGCCCCCTTGCCCTGCTGCTCTGCGATCCAGGGCATCACTGTATCGTTGAACATTGCGATCATTTCCTGGGGTACGCCCGAAAGCCAAAAGAGATTCTTACCGGCGCCGAGGCCGACGCAAAAACCAGGGGCGGTCCCCAACGGATTGGGAATAATTGTCGCTCCTTCAGGAAAAAGCGCTTGTTTTAGATTGTTAGGGGTCCAAGGAATGCCGCGCGTCTCAAACCGCTTTTTGAGGCTGGTTGCGATTGATTCATCTTGGATCAGCTCGCGGCCGAGAAACTTCGCGACTGTCTGAGTGGTTAAATCATCCGCGGTTGGCCCAAGGCCGCCCGTGCCGATGAAGAAATCGCCGAGATCGCGCGCCTGACGAAACGCCCAGAATAATCTCTCTTGGTCATCGCCGACTTTTAATACCGCTGCGACCTTGACGCCTGCGGCGAAAAGGCGGTCGGC
>DASXSW010000649.1:0-4712 GCA_036505755.1 Binatia bacterium
TTGCTCTGAGCCGAGCGATAGCCCTCGGCTGGGTCCGGGATAAAATATCCCACTTCTTCGGGGCGGTAAGGATTCGCGATATCCACGAGGCGCAAGCCGCCACTGAACCAAGTGACCGCAAGGATGGTGTCGTACACCTGCTCCTGTGGTTGGTGGCAACCGAATCGCCCCGCGCGATTTTCCACCGCGCTCTCAGGCACAATGTAATTAGATATGGGTATCGGGTGCTGCTCGTCAGTGATGTCCACGATCCACATGAAAGGCGACGGGTCCGTGTAGCGGTCGTCGGTGGTGTGCTCGTCGGTAACCACTAGAAAGTCTCGGCCGCGAATCTTGAACGGGATGCGCAACGCCGTATGCGTTGGCGCCAAATAGGGTGGGCTCCAATCGAACATAGAGATCGTCTTTAGTCGTGCCAAGTCCGTCGCGTCGACGATCGCGAAACCGCCCAACCAGCAGCCAATGTAAAGGCGGTTTTGCCAGCGAAGTGGATGATGCGTCCGGTGGTCGTCTCTCTGCCAGTTGGGTCGCTCGCCGCCTGCGGTCCACTGACCTGGCTGCCACCATCGCCCGACCTCTTTAACCTTCGTCCGATCGGCCAGGTCATAGACGACCGTGATAGCGCCAATGTAGCCTTCCAGCTCTGTCGAGATATAGGCGTATCGCGAATCGAGATCGAACCGATGAACGCCTATTCCGCCGGTTTCGACAAAGGCGATTTCCCTTGGGTTGGACGATGACGAAACATCCAGGATTTTAAATCCCGGACGCATTCCTTCCGGCGTGGTTCGGCAGCGCTCATAGTTTACTACCAGCAGATGATCCGTCACTCGGGCCTTATGAGAGTGGGTATTGGAGGGAACCTCCAGCTGCGCCAGAATCCTGGGTGCCTTTGGATTGGCGACGTCCACGATCGATGTGCCGATCGGCGGTTCCATATGCCCTACAAATGCGATCCGGTCTTTGACCGAAACCTGCCCGCCGCCGGGAAGATCGAGATGTCCAATATGCTTCAAATTGTGAATCTTCAATTGCTTCCTTAGCCTGGATTCTTCATTTTTGGATTCTTACACTCTCGAATGTGAGAATTTATCTCTACCATTTTATGCTCCGGACCGTACTGACAAAAAAAGTTATCGCGCCAAGACGCCAAGCACGCAAAGAAAGACTTCTACTTAGTTCTCCGAATCTTGGCGGCCTTTGCGCCTTTGCGCGAGACACAGTTTTGCCGACTCCTTTGATCCGAAATCCAAAATCGAAAGTCAGTTGCGTCCGACGATGTGGTGAACGATTTCCTTCTGATACTCCAAGAACTCGACACTCAAAGTGTCGCGAGGCCTCGGCAGCGCGATCTTGACTTGAGCCTTCACCGTCCCCGGATGCGGCGAAAAGACGATGACGCGGTCTGCGAGGTATACCGCCTCGGCCACGTTGTGCGTCACGTAGATCACCGTCTTCTTGGTCTCTCTCCAGACATCCACCAGAAAACGCTGCATCTCTTCGCGAGTAAGCGCATCGAGGGCCGCAAAGGGCTCATCCATCAGCAGGACCGCTGGATTGTATGCAAGCGCGCGGGCGATGGCAACGCGCTGCTGCATCCCACCGGAGAGCTCGTGCGGATACGATCGCGCAAACTTCTCGAGATTTACGAGCCGGAGAAATCGCAGGGCAATCTCCTCCCTCTCTTCCTTTGGAAGCCCTTTCATCTCCAGACCGAACTCCACGTTGCGCTGCGCCGTTCTCCAAGGAAAGAGCTGGGCGAAATCCTGAAACACGACGCCGCGGTCAAGCCCCTTGCCGGTCACGGCCTTCCCGCCGATCAATATTTCCCCTTTGGTGGGATTCAGAAAGCCGGCGGCGATGTTGAGCATCGTGGTTTTGCCGCAACCGCTCTGGCCGACGACACACAAGAATTCCGAGGGCTCGACGCTGAAGCTGACGTCTTGAAGCGCCGTCACCGGATTGTCGGCGGAGTCATATTCAAGGGTAATGTTGCGGAGCTCGATCTGAGGCATCAGCCTATCCCTTCGTCGCCTTCACCATTCCCCAACGGCTTACGGTGCGTTGCTCGATGGTGTGGAAGATCAGTCGCTCAAAAGCGAATCCAATTAGACCGATAACCGCAAGGCTCGCCATCATGACGTCGGTGTTGAGAAACTCCTTGGAGTCGAAGATCACCCACCCGAGCCCCCAATTCGTCGCGGCGATCATCTCACCCCCGACCACGGCGATCCACGCCCGGGCGAACGCCTGTCGAAGACCCGTGATCACGAATGCGAGGGATCCCGGTAAGACGACTTTCTGAAACAGCGCCTTCTCATCAGCGCCCATGGCCTCTGCTGATCGGATCCAGAGCCGGTTGACCGAACGCACCCCCGTCCAGGTGTTATAGATCACCGGAAACGTGGCTGCGTAGAAAACCAGCGCGATGGTCGCCGCATTGCCGAGACCGAACCAGAGGATAAAAACCGGAACCCATGCCAGCGACGGTATCGGCATGAGGACGCTCACCAGTGGAACGAAGAAACGCTCGACGCGCCGGAAACGCCCCATCAAGATGCCGATGAAAACTCCCACCACGCCCGCCAGGAGAAATCCGAATAAAACACGGTAAAGCGTGTAGAGTGTATGGCGAAGCATTGCCCCACTGAGAATCATTCGACCGAGGGCCGAGCCAATTAAAACCACGGACGGCGCCAGCACAGGAGCAAACAGACCGCTGCGGGCGAATGCTTCCCAGATGAGACACGCCACGCTGAGAGAAAAGACCGCTCCGAGAATGGGTCGCATCGAGTTTTTTGTTAGCATGATTCTATGCTCTCATGCCGCGTCGAGATGCGAGTATCACAAGGCCAGCGCCTCGCTTCGCTCGGCATCTCAGATGAAGATCTCAGATTTCATATGTGGGCTTTGAGATCTGAGATTTGTCATGGCGAAGGCCATACGTGAGGATCGGCGACGACTGAGAACGCAGTGAGGCGACGCATATCGGCGCGGCATCATGCCTCCATCATTCCCCAGCGCACTAACGTTAACCGCTCGAGCTTTTCGAAGACCAGTTTCTCCAAAAGGAATCCGACAAGCCCGATAACTGCAATTCCGGCCAGCATGACGTCCGTGTTCAAAAACTCGCGCGCGCCGAAAATAAGCCAGCCGAGACCGAGCCTGACGGAGGTCAGCATCTCGACGGCAACCAGCACTCGCCAGGCGCGAGCCAATCCCAGTCTCAAGCCTGTTAAGATGTAGGGCAGGGCGCCGGGAAGAACAACCTTCCAGAAGAGCTGACGATCCGCGGCGCCCATCGCCTGCGCCGCTCGGATCCAGATCTCTTTCACAGCTCGCACACCGGTCCAGGTATTGAGCACGACGGGAAACGCCGCGGCAAATGCGACGAGAAGAACGGCGGGAAGATTACCCAGGCCAAACCACAGGACGAACAGTGGCGCATAGGCCAGACCCGGAATGGGATTACCTATGGTGACGAGCGGTAGCAAGAAGTCCTCCGCCCAACGGTAGCGGCCGATGATGATCCCTAAGCTCACTCCGACGAGCGAAGACAGGAGGAACGCGAGGATTAATCGGAGCAGCGTGCTCGAAGCATGGATGAGCAGAATTCCGTTGCCGACGAGACGAACGAATGTGGCGACGATTGTCTCGACGTGAGGGAAAAGTTTTTGCGGAAAGGGTCCGAAGAGCGAAAAGGCTTCCCACAAAATCGCAACGACAATAAAGGGAAAGACCGCCTCAGCAACTGGAACGAGCGCGCGTCGCATGCTCAGCAGAGAGCGATCTTACAGCCCCGCTTTGGCTTTCCGAAGCAGCTCTTTGTTGAGAGCTTTGGTAATATCCGGGATGGAGTTGAGACGCCCTTCTCCCGCCCCCTTCAAAAGGTCCTGTGCCTGATCGGCGAGATATTTCTCAATCTCCGGCGTGATGTCAGTGTCCCAGCGCATCCGGCGCAATGTCTTATCGAGGACCGATACGGGCACGCTGCGGCCCGCCGCCTCCTGCTCCTGCCAGTAGACTTCGGCCGCTTTCTCCGGCTGCTCCTTGAGAAGCTTCACGGCTCTCAGCCATCCGCGTAGATAGGCAACGACCGCCGCAGGATTTTCTTTGATCACCTTGTTGGTCACAGTCGCGATAAACGGGAGCGTGTCGTACTTACAAAAGTCTCCCAGGCTCCGCACCAGTCCTTCGTGTTCTGCGATTGCAACATAGGGATCCCCGATGCCGGTTGCGTCTACTGCTTTCGCGATGAGCGTTGGGATCCGATCTTTCTGATCGGCGACATTGGCAACCTCGTAGTCCCCGGACTTAAGACCGAAAGCCGGAGCAATCTTCGCAGCAAAGATGTATTCCGTGACTGTCCCTCTGGCAAGGGCAATCCGTTTGCCTTTGAGCTGAGCGATGCTCTGAATGTCGGATTCCTTGCGCACGACGATGTGGTTGGTGCCACAGAAGTAAGAGTTGACTGCGACCGCCGCGTAGGGAACTCCTTTCTCCAAGCCGATCAGAAACGGTGTTGTCGCAGTCGCATTGATGTCGATGGCACCCGCAATCATGGCGTCGCGACCTTCACGGCCGACGCCGAAGCGGCGCCAGTCAACTTCTAAGCCCTCCTGTTTGAAATAACCCTGGCGGATCGCAATGACGTCGGGCGCCCCCTGCACCGCGCCATGGACTCCTAGCCGAATCGTGAGCGGTCGCTGGGC
>DASXSW010000650.1:0-13101 GCA_036505755.1 Binatia bacterium
AGCGAGGCTCTAGCCACCGGTGTCGCCCAGGGCGTAGCTTTGACTGCCGACGAGCTCAAAGAGATGATTGGTAGCTACTACCGAGCGAGAGGTTTGGCCGAGAACGGCTTTGTTCCGGTAAAGAAACTGCAGGAGCTGGAAATCACAAGTCCGGTTTCGGGTCTCGAGTCTCGGGTTTCGGGTCAACTCGAAACTCACAACTCGAAACTTGAGACCGCGAAGTGACAGGAGGAACGAGCCATGCCAAGCGACGAAACACGCCGGGTACTGAGGACGTTTGGCGTTGCCGTGACTACCTACGAGGACGCCGTCGACGCGGGTGCCCCGGCCGACGAGATCGACAAAGCCGAGACTCAGTTCCGCGCCACTCTCAGTGAGGTGACGGCTCTGATCGAACGGTTGCGCGCGAAGAGAACGCGCTCTCAGCAAAAATCGTAAAACGAGAAATTGATTTCGATCGGTTCAGCTTAGAGATCTTCGACGATTTCCTACGTCACCAGGGAAGGCGTGCTCTTTTCTGACCGCTGACCTGATTCTGTATACTCGCGAGAACTTTTTCCGCCGTTAACGGTAAGCTCGTAATTCTTACGCCGACGGCATCATCAACGGCGTTGGCAATTGCTGGGGCAACGGTAATGATCGGTGTCTCCCCAATACTCATGCTGTTGTATGGTCCGCGGCCGACTGGCACTTCCAAAACGATCTTCTGTAATTGGGGCAGATCGCGCATGGTCGGAATTTTGTAATCGCCAAAATGCAGGGTTGTCACCTTGCCTTCGGCAAAAAGCATTTCTTCGGTCAATGCGTAACCCACACCCATCACAATGCCGCCGTCGATTTGTCCGTCATGCAGAAGAGGATTGAGAACTTTGCCGGCATGGTGAACGGATACGAACCGACGAAGCTTGATCGCGCCGGTCTCTGGATCGACCTCGACCTCAGCCATCTGAGCGCACATGGACGCCTGCGGCCCGATTTCGTGATTCTTATAATGTCCTTCGACGACGATCGGCGCACCCCTGGTTTTAACGATCTCACCGTATGAAGCGCGTTTCTTCTTTGATGACACTCGGCCGTTAGAGATCGTTAACTCGCCGTGATTGGCCGCCAGCATTTGCGCCGCCGCGGTCAATAACTCTTGTTTCGCTTTAATCACTGCTTCGTAACAGGCGTTGCCATAGGTTCTCGTTGCCCGGCTTGCGCCGACTCCAGTGTCCACGGGAGCGCCCGCCGTGTCCAGCGTTTCTAAAGCGATCGATTGCCAATTTACCCTAAGCTCGTCCGCGGCGATCTGCCGCAGCATGGTGCCAGCACCCGCACCCTGATCTAACATCGCTGTAGATATAGTGACACTTCCCTTCTCATCGATGCGCAGAAAAACCGAACACTCGCCGCCCAAGGCGAGCCACTGTATTATCGCTAGCCCGCGCCCGACATTGGGCTTCTTGCGGCTATAATATTTCGATTCGTGAAGAAGCCTATCCATAGTTTCGCACGCCTTGATATGGGAGATTTTTCGGCCGACCGGCGATTCGTCCCCGTCTTGCATCAGATTCATTCGGCGAAATCGCGCCGGATCCATGCGCAGCTCTTTGGCGATCAAGTCCATTTGCGATTCGTTGGCGAATACACCTTGCGGATCGCCGGGAGCCCGCATGTGGCCGCACGGCACCTTATTCGTATACACGATTTTTTCTTCGATCAGCACGTTTTCCATTCGATACGGCCCCGCCGCTTCGTGGGCGCCGAACAGATAGCCGATCGGTTTGAACGCGCCGTAGGCGCCGCTGTCGAAGACAAAATCCATGTGATGAGCGAGGATGCGGCCGTCTCTTGATACGCCGGATTTCACTTTGACGATTGAAGCGTGCCGCGGATTCGCCGCGATAAACTCATCTTCGTAATCCATCACCATTTTCACCGGCCTGCGGGTCTTCAGCGAAAGAAGATACGCCACCGGTACGTCCATGAAGTCGCCCTTGCCGCCGAAATCGCCGCCGATGTTGCATGGATGGACCAGAAATTTTTCCGCTTCGACTCCAAACGCGGTCGCCATCTGATCGCGCAAAGCAAACGGCACCTTACTGCAGGCCCAGATCTCGGCTCCGCCGGACTCCTTGGCTTTGACCACGCAAGAATGCGGCTCGATATAGGCCTGGTGCACGACTTGGGTTTGAAAAGTATTTTCGATGATCGAGTTGGCACGGCGAAAGCCATCTTCGACATCGCCTTTTTTCCAGGACAATTGGACGAATGCATTGCCAGGCGCCGGAAGTTTTCCCGGCAACCCCTTGTATTCCATGACTTGCGGATGAAGCAGAGTTGCGACAGGAACCAACGCGTCGATGGGGTCCAGCACCGGCGAAAGCTCTTCATACTCGATATCAATTCTCTCCAGCGCCCGCTCGGCGATTTCCTCGGAGTCGGCGGCAACCGCCGCTACCTTTTCGCCGGCGAAGCGCACCACACCGTCAGCGAGCACGGGCATGTCGTAGATTTGCCGGCCAATCTTGACGCCCGCGACATCGAGACCTGTAACAACCGCTTTCACTCCCGGCAGAGCCAATGCCTTGGTGACATCGATTCGCTCGATGCGGCCGTAGGCGATCGGACTTCGCAGCACCTTGCCCCACAGCATATTAGGGAAAGATACGTCGACGGCATACACCGCCCTGCCGGTCACTTTCTCGACGCTTTCCACTCGTGGGACCGAACGACCGATGACCTTTTCTCTGCTCATGGATAAATCCTTATGCTCGAGTGGCTCATTGTCATCTCGACTGCTGAGTCAGCGTTCAATAGCGGCGCGCAAACCTAACAGACGAGCGACCAAGGCAACGCCGGCCGTCAATGCGACGACGATGATGCCGACGACCGCGGCGCTTTCGTAGCGCGACTCGACCAAGAAATCCAATTGCAGCAAGGACAGCGGCCGCGTTCGACTCGTCGAAATGAGCGCCACGGTGCTAACGTTTCGCGCGGCGGCGATAAAGCTTAAAGTGCCAACGAGCAGCAAGCTCGGCGTAATTATCGGCAACACAATATCGCGAAAACTATTCCAACCCGACCCGCCGGCAACTTTGGCGGCCTCTTCAAGCTCGACCGCCAATTGCATCAATGCGCCTTTGATCACCTGAACGCCAAGGGTCATGCTGGAGACCACCGTGGCGATGATCAAAAGAAACATGGACCCGTACAGAGGCCGCAGAAACGGCGTGCCGAGAAACACCGATAGCAGCCCCAAACCCAGAATGATTCCTGGTAGGGTAGAAGGCAACCAAGACACCATGTCGAGAGCGGAGCGGCCGACAAAATTCGTCCGGATGACGATGTACGCAATCAGTGTGAACAGCACGACCGATACCATTGCCGTGGCGCCGGCCAGCACCAAGGTGTTTTTCAGTGATGCGAGAAACACCGAATCCTCGATGACACGGCTCCAGTGCAGCGCCGTCCATGGCTTGGAAACGTTAAAGTAACCGAAGCGCGCCATGAAAGATGCGAGGGATAAAAACAAAAGAGGGATGACCGTGATAATTAAGGCGACCGCTAGTAGAACAAAAAATATCGGCCATCGCCATTTTCTCAAGCTCTGCTTGTGGCCTTTATAGCGGCCGCCCACGGTGGCGAAGCTGCGCCGGGCGACGCCCCCGCGCTGGAGAGCTATTAGGGGTACCATCAGGAACAATATGGTGCTGCCCAACGCCGTGGCGGCGGCAAATTGCGGCGGTTGCTGAGTTAATAACCAGTGAATCTGCGTACTGAAGACATAGAAACGAAATGGAAATCCTAGAATCAATTCCAACTCGAAAGCTTGAAGAGAATGAACGATCCCGAGCAGTAGCACCACGCCGACGATCGGCGTCATCAGCGGAACGACAATTTTTCTGATCGTTCGCACAACTCCCGCACCGGATACCAGAGACGCCTCCTCGAGGGTCGCGTCCATGTTGCGAAACGCCGGCGTTAAAAGCATCACCTCCACCGCGATAGTCGACGTCGTGAGGTGTGCCCAGACAATGCCCCAGAATGAATAGATGTTAAAGGGCGCCTTAGTTACGAATGGCAAATGCGCGACCCATTGATTGAGCACGCCATAGTCCGGGTCCATGAGAAGAATCCAGCCCATTGTGACGGGCAGAGGCGGGAGAAAGTAACCTAACCAGAACAGGAATTCGAGCGTCATTGCGCCGGGAACGTCGGTTCGTGCGATAACCCAAGCGAGCAGAATTGCGATGGGCAAGGCTATAGCTTGCCGCGCCAGAGTGATCGTCAGCGTGTTCCAGACCGCCGATATTATCGCTGGATCGGCGAACGCAATCTTCCAGGCCTGCAAACCGAACCCGGAAACGAGCTTCCCACCCGGTGTTTCAAAACTGCTGAGAACAATCACGCCGGCGGGATAGAGAACTGCGCATGAAACGATTCCCAATACCAGCCAGTAAATAAAACTTCTCAAGCTGACTGAACGTGGGTGAACGGCGGACACGGATCGAAGGGAAAAATCAGGATTTAATGGTGACAGCCACGGTGGTTCTAAAAAATTCCATTCGGCTCAGCGACAGCCGGTGCGAACGGCGATCCGGCTCGAACGGTCCTGTTTTTTGCAGGTGCGTGTTTCAATCGGCTTCATTCGGCCGCAAAATTTCTTTTCACGCGGCCACCGCGCAGCGCTCCCGGCATTATCGAAAGATCTCGGTGGTCGCTGCTGCGCCAATTAGCGCAGCACGGACTTCGATATTTCTTGCGCTTTGTCTCGTAGCGGGACGCGCTCTTCGCGGTCGATGTCGAAGTAATCAATCCCGGCCTCTGGCGACATGCCGGTGACACGCGGGACATCGATACGGCGACTGGGCCGCGAGACAGTGCTCGCCCATGCGGTCTGTCCTTCCTTGGACAGAAGCCAATTAACGTAAACTGTGGCGGCATTGATGTGCGGCGCTTTATTGACCAAACGAGCGGCGCCCCAACCCGTGCTCAGCCGCCACGCCTCGGCCAATTTGCCGCCCAACGGCTCGACTCTTGATCCTACACCCAGTTTTTGCAACTCGGCGATATCGGTCTCGTTCACGCCGACAGCAATGGGATATTTTCCGCGCGCCAGCCAATCGGCAAGCTGGCGATCATCGCGGCTCAAGCTCACATCCTGCTTGAGCAGGGAGCGCACGAATTCCTCACCCAACTGGCCCGCCCACAAAGCGATCCGCCCGTTGCCGGCACCATCGACCCTTGGATCATTGATGGCGATCTTACCCTTCCACTTTGAGTCCAAGAGTCCCTTGATACTGTTGAGATCTTTCTCCGAAACGAATTCCCGGTTGATCAGGACTTGCGGCGTGATCTGGGCTTGAAACCCGAAAATATATTTTTTTTCCGAATCCAAAAATGCTTTGTCGAATCCGCCGAACCATGCCTTTTCGTCGAGCACTTCAGGTAAAATGAAAAGCGGCCGGATCGGATCCAGATCTCCCGCCTTTTTCGCGGAAATATCAAACCCGGTCGGGCCAGTCACGTAGATATCCCAAAGATATTGTCCCGCCTGGCGCTCGTTGGAAAACCGCGCGCTAAAGTTCGCCGGAGTAAAACTTTGAAACTCGAGCGCAATCTCTGGATACTTCTTTTCGAAACCTCTCATGACGTCGCGGTAGGCCGTGCCCGGAGGACCCGCCACAGCGACTTTCCCCTCTTTCTTAGCGTCCGCCAGAATCTTTTCCCACTTCGTTTTCCAATCCTGGCATTCCGCGCGGGCGGCCCCGATCAAGATCATCAAAGCCAATAGGATCATTCGACGAAAGCTCGACCCGAACATATGGCACTCCCTTTTTCCGCTAGACTTTTCTGACGATTACTTTTTCGCTGACCGTTCTTGCAACGCCGCCCGATGAAATATCAAACCGGCCTCGTAAACGTACATCGGCAATGAATGTGGTCTCCGTTCGGCGGGACGATCTTGCTTGTCTATCTTTGCGACAACCAGCCAAGGTCCCGGCTCCGTAAACGCAGCGCTGACAGCGCTCTTGGCGGCGTCGAGGTCGTGTACGGTGCGCGTGTTCTTCAAACCGGCAGCGCGTCCCAATTGTTCGATGTCGGTTCCGAACACCGTCGCTGTGGGAGCCTTGCCCGAACCGGTCGTCAAGTACGCGCCATTGTCAAAGACAAATATCAACAGGTTCTTAGGTTGATAGCGCGCTATGGTTGACAATACGCCTGGCCCGGCGAGTAACGACCCATCGCCTTCAATCGAGATTACCCTGCGCGTGGACCAACCGAGGGCCATCCCAAGAGCCATCGGCGTAGCGTAGGGCATATCCATATTATAGATAGTCAAAGGTTCATCCGCTTCAGCGATCGCGTAGTTCGCCAGACCTGGACTGATGATCATCGGATCACCGTTGCGGAGGCTCGTGATGTGGCGGAGAACATCGGTCCGGTTCATCGATTCTCTCCGATCTCGCGAATGACGTGGCTCGGCACCAAAACGCCGAAGGGCAATCGTTGTCCTTCGATGGTTGCCTGCGCCTCGACAATGACCGTGCGGATATCGCCGGGATCGAAAAGAACATGATGGGGAATATCGAGAGCGCGTAGCACGGGCTCCGCTACGAGTCGCGTGGCGCCGTGATAATCGTAGCGCTCACCGAGGGTGCTATTGTGGCCGATGATCAACATCGTCGGTGTTTTCTGGACAATTCCTCGGGCTAGAATCAGCGCCGACATACCGATTCCCGAACCTTCCATCAATGCGACGGGCCGTTTGCCGACCAAGAACGCACCCATCGCCATCGCAACGCCCTCATCTTCGCGCGAGCATTGGTAAGTATCGATGCCGCCGCGTTCGATCATGAGTTGCTCGACGCCATCGAGCATGCTGTCCGGGAGAAACACCGCGAAGTCGATTCCCGCTGCCCTAAACCCCTCATAGAAAGATTCCAGCGCCTTTTGTCGATAGCGTACTCCGGCCTTGCCGGTATTGGCGACGCGGGCTTGCGTTTTCACTTCCTGATACTTACTCACGGTTTCCCTTCGATCAGCCGACTCGAAAAAGCTCTCCGTTCGCCCTTCGACACACGGAGAGCCTTACATTGGGTCCATAGGAGCGAACATACACTTCCTTTTTCAGCAACTTGCAAGGTGCCCGATTCTGCTACGTCACCAGACTAAAATACGCGAACCCCAGTCCCGTCACGGCATGATGAGCCGGGATATAATCGACAATGGTAGCGCGTGCTTCGCTGCATGCGCCGGCGATAACGATCCAACTCCTGATTTCGCCGGTTCCACTGCGGAGCGTGTCTGAATCGAACTCGAACAGATGACACAATGCTTCGCTGGTCCCCCCACGCAATTGCTCCAAGACCCAGCGATCCAATGGAGTATCAATCCACCCAGCACGCGGTCCGCGCGGATCATGGGAAAGTCCGCCGGATGCCATAATCGCCACTTTCTCCGGCCGATCTTTGAGTACGCGAGCGATCGACCGGCCAAGCTCGTAACACGTTCGCGCAGACGGCATCGGCGGGAAGTAGGCATTCACGTGAAAGGGAATGATAGGGACATTTAACCCCGGCGTAACTTTCACTACGGGTCGGGTGAAAGCGTGACCAATCCCTCTTTTGGGCCGACCGAGCGGTTTGAGCTCCTTACTTTCCGATACGTCGAATCCTTGCCGATTGAGTTCCTTTAGAAGATGAAGAGCCAAATCAGAATGGCAGCCGAGCGTGACATGATTTTCTTCCTCCGGCTCACCGATGAGCCCGATGTTCAGGGAACCATGAACCTGGGCGCAGGTGAACACACAAAAGGCCGGCATATTCGCTTCGGTGAAAACTTCCCCCTGATCATCACCGACAACCAAAAGAACGTCGGGTCTGAATGCGTCGATCTGCTCATTCAGAATGTTGAATCCATGATTGATTCTCTCGATATAACTTTGCAATACCTCGGGGGTTTCTTTCTCGATCTCCGCTGGCTGCGGCACGCCTTTGGTGAGCACGCGGTGAATCAACGGCCAATGTTCCAGGCCGCGAAACATGGACGGCGCATGCGACACCGCCAAGCCAAGTTCTAACATCGCGTTCCGCCTCGCTTACTTCCGCTGTTATTCCAGCCGATAAAGATCATGATCGTTGAGTTGGAAAAACACGTTAGAATATTTCCTCACGCGGCTCATCCAGAACGCTCGCGATTTTCTGCACGGCGCGCGCGTGCTCGTGGCAATGCTTCCTCCACGTGGTCAGTCCGACGTCGGGACGATAGAGTTTCTCACGCCTCCAGCCATTTTCTTCGGCATAGAAAGGATCCATTAACTTTACCATCCGAGCATCTTGTCCGTTGAACTGCACGTGAGCTAACCAGCGCCACCAAAACCAATACGCCAAACGAAATCGCAATGCCTTGAACCCGGTTGTCCACTTGACCGAAAACTGAAAGTAGCGATGATGCCGTTCATCCACCGGCACATACCATTCGAAATGAACAATGCCTGGAGCCGGAAAAGGATTGACGCGCAAATATCCAGGCAGCCTCAACTGAGTTTTGGTCGGAGACCCTTTCCGCGGCCATTTCCACCACTCGCCGTTCGGCCACATGCCCAGGCCCGGATAGTCGGCTTCCATGAGCGGCGCGGTCTGGGTATAGCCGACCCACTGGTCAACAACTTGAGGCGATACGTTGGTCTTGGCGGCCGGAAATTTTCGGAACAACGTCAACCATGAGTTGCGATGAAGGTATGCCGCGTGCGACGGATCGAGACCGTTTTCTGCCGCGAGCCGCCAATTGCCGGCACGCAGCGTTACTCGAACCTCCAAGACCGCATCCGGACGCAAAAGTTCCTCGGGTAAATCCTCTTCAAGCGAGCAAGCTTCGCCATCGCCGATAAATACCCAGATCAATCCCTTGCGCTCTTTGATCGGATAGGTTTTTACTTTCGCTTTGCCGACAATCGGCGAATCGGGCCCGTCGGTCAACGCTGCGACGCAAATTCCATTGGCGACGTCGTACGTCCAACCATGATAACGGCAGGTGATCGTGTTGGTGCCGGGAAATTCGCACCGGCCGATGGAAAGCGGCATTCCCCGGTGCGCACACCGGTCTTCAAGCGCAAAACATTTTCCTTGATGCCGGATAAAGAGCAATTTTTCGCCGAGGATTCTCAAGGCAATGGGCCGACGGCGCAGTTTGTGAGACATCATCGCAGGATACCAATAATTACGAAACCCCAACGCGGCTTCATCGTAGCGCGGCCAAGGACTGGCTCGCGACCTGCGCTGGCGGTCCTGATCCACGGTGTGGACGATGCTAGATTCCATGCCTCGTGCCGCCATTTCCGATGATAACCGAATTTTTCATAACCGCTTCGTCGCGGCCGATTGGAGAACTTCTTGCCGATCCCGAGTACAGGTATCGACGGCCGCATACGCCAAACATTTGGTCAGCTGTTTCATACCGGCAATGTTGCTTCTCTCCATCGAAAATACACTCCGCTGATTGCCGGTGGCGGCCGTGAGACGCGGCATGCCGAGCCGTGCGGTCGGTATTCCCGCGGCGCGCAAGATATTAGCATCGGTCGCGCCGCTGGTTGCGGTGCGCGGCGCATGTTTTTTGTTTTCGACAAACTCCCACGCCCGCATGCAAGATTGGACGATCCAGTCTTTGGGATCGGTGAAACTGCCGGGGATGCTGAGAATCATTTTCCACTCCACCGATAGTTCCGGATTCGCCCTAACGATTCGTTCGACGGCTTCGCCAAACTGGCGCCTTGCTTCCATTGGGCTCACACGCGGACTGATTCTCAGATCGACATAAAAATGGCACGCCGCGGGAATGAATGCCGGCTTATGCGTCCAACCCGCTTGAATCGCATTGATCGAGCCCTGGGGCGCCACCAGCCCCGAGGTATTTTTCTCTGTGTACTCGGAAAACCATTCTTCCAGCGAGCTGATCACCTTGGCGGCGTGAACGATGGGATTTCTGCCTTTGATGACATGGCGAACGCCGGTGTAATTCAAATCGCCGCGAACGATTACTTTGAACCAGCACAATCCCACCTCTTCCCAAGCCACCGACCAACCGGGTTTCGCGATGATCGCGAAATCACCGCGCACCCCTCGTTCCAGCATAAAAGCACAACCGGCGCCTTGCCCGGCATGGAATTTAGGCAACGACGGCCGCCGGTTCGTCGGCATGCCTCCCGCTCCCAAGCCCACTAACAGCGAACCTTGCAGCGGCACACCCGCCGCCTTTATCGCCTGTGCCGCGGCAATCGCGCAAGCTGCGTAACCCTTGGGATTTTCCGCGCCCATACCGACAACCTCACCGTCTCGGACAGCTGCATTCGTCGTCATATCTGCGGGTAACCGATCGCCGATCCAAGGACATTCCTCTTCCTCATTGGTTGAAAACGCAGTATCCAACGGCGCATAAAGCAATAGGTCAGCGCCCTCTCCGGTTCCCGCGATACGACCGATCGCATTGCCTTGATCGTCATCCATCGGCTGGAAAAACGCGCCGATGCCGCTGGCATTCATGATGTCGACCAGCGCCAGAGCCAGTTGCCTCTCCTCTCCGGTCGGGCTGGCAATACTGGCCATCACGCGGTTGAGTTCGCCAAGCTTGCTTTCATCAATCGCGTCCCACGCTCGTTTGACCCACTGCTCCCGCTCTTTGCCGAGCGAGAGAGGTAGGGGAGCAGTGCCGATGGGATCGTCGCTAGCCATAGGTGGAATCGGTTTGAAAGTCACGCGTGCTGAAAAAAATTCAGCACCAGTTGATTGAACTCGGCCCGGCGCTCCACGTGGGCCCAATGGCCGCAGCGGGGAAAGATATGCATGCGCGCATCGGGAAGGCGGCGCACCATAAACAGCCCGACATCGAGCGCGCCGGCTCGATCATCCTGTCCCCATACTACCAGCGTCTTGGCTTTTACTTTAAGCAGGTCGAAGTATAGATCCTCCGTCCCAGGCGCGCCGTGCTTGGCGAGCGCAATTAACTCCGGATCATTGCTCGCTTCAAACCGTTCTTGGACCAGCTCGTCGGTAATGAGAGATGTGTTGCTTACCAAACTCTCCAGGAGCTGGCGCATTTTCGCGATCGATGGACCGCCATCCTTATAATAGTTGGCGATGTTTCTTATTCCCTCCAAAGGCATCGGCTGGAATATGCTGCCCGCCTTGATCACTCCGCTGCCGATAACGACTAACTTATCCACTCGCGCCGGATGATCGACGGCGAGCTTGAGCGCCGCCTGGCCGCCCATGGAATTGCCGATAAAATGCGCTTTATCGATACCCATAGCCGCCATGAACGCGTCGAGCGAATCGGCCAGGAATGTTAGCCGCTGATCTTTGATCACCGGCTTATCCGATTTGCCGAATTGGGGCATGTCAAAGAGGATCGTGCGATAGTGCTTCCCAAATGCGTCGATGTTTCCCTTGAAGTTACTCCATCCCGAAGCGCCAGGCCCAGCGCCGTGAATACAGATAAGCGGGTAGCCGCTGCCGAACTCGTGATAGTGAAGCTTCAGATTCTTCGCGCTGATATATTTCCCTTCCGGCTCTTTTTCGATGGGCATCCTTCCTCCAGATTTCTATGCTATCGCGCTGTGTTTCTGCTTCTCAGCGAGCATCATCGCCACTTCGACGATCATATCCTCTTGTCCGCCGACGACCTTGCGTTTGCCCAGCTCCACTAAAATGTCGCGGGCGTCGACGCCGAATTGTTCGGCGGCTTTATCGGCATGGAGCAAGAAGCTCGAGTAGACTCCGGCATAGCCCATTGTTAAACTGACTTTGCCGATTCGCACCGGTTTCGGCATGATCGGACGCACAATATTCTCCGCCACATCCATGATCTTCCACAGATTGATGCCGGTCTCATAGCCCATCTTGTCTAACACGGCCGCCAGCACTTCGGTCGGAGTGTTCCCCGAGCCGGCGCCAAGGCCGCAGGTGCAGGCATCGATCCAGCGCGCGCCTTCTTCAATCGCTGCGACGCTGTTGGCAACGGCAAGAGAAAGATTGTTGTGGCCGTGGAAGCCGACGCCGATCTTCAACGCCGAGCGCAACGCCGCGACCCGTTGCTTAACCGTATCGGGCATGAGCGCGCCGGCGGAATCGGTAACCAAGACCACGTCGGCGCCGTAACTTTCCATGAGTTTTCCCTGTTCGGCGATCGTCTCCGGCGGACCCATGTGCGACAGCATGAGCATGCCAATCACTTCCATGCCCATGTTTTTCGCCAGACCGATATGCTGTTCCGCAATGTCCGCTTCGGTGACATGCGTGGCGATCTGCGCTACCTTTGCGCCGTAGTCAGCGGCCATCTTGAGATCGTCCTTCGTGCCGATCCCGGGCAAAAGCAACACAGCGAGTTTGCCATTCTTGATAACCTCGGAGGCCGCCTGGAGTAGCTCCATTTCGGATTGTTTCGAGAATCCATAAGTGATCGTCGATCCACCCAAGCCGTCGCCGTGGGAGACTTCGATCATCTCGACGCCCGCATCGTCCAAGCCGCGCGCCACGCTGCTGACTTGAGCCGCAGTGTATTGGTGACTCAACGCGTGGCTGCCATCTCTTAGCGAACTGTCCAAAATATGGACGAAGGTTTTCTCGCTCACTGTGTCGCCTCCGCTGTTTACTTTTTCCAAGTGCCGGCGCGCAGGTGCCCGCCGATCTCCTCGCCGACCTTTACCGCGGCTGAAGTCATGATGTCGAGATTGCCGGCGTACTTCGGCAGAAAATCCCCCGCGCCCTCGACTTCGACGAAAAGAGTTACTTTCCTTTTTCGCTCGCCGTTCGACAGGTCTTGAATCAACGGTTTTGCGCGCAGGCGATAGCCGGGCACATACTGCTTGATGCGCTCGACCATGGATTCGATCGCGCGAAGAATCTTTGCCTCGTCGGCATCTGGCAGGACGCCGTACACGGTATTGCGCATGAGGATCGGAGGCTCCGCTGGATTGAGAACGATGATGGCCGTGCCGCGCGCCGCGTGGCCTATCTTTTCCAACCCTCGAGCGGTAGTTTCGGTGAACTCGTCGATATTCTGCCTGGTGCCTGGTCCGGCGCTTTTGCTCGCAATAGTGGCGACAATCTCGGCGTACTC
>DASXSW010000651.1:0-1948 GCA_036505755.1 Binatia bacterium
CGCTCTGCGCGAAATCCTCAGTCGTTTCCCGATTCCCGTGCATCCGCTTTCCCTGGTCTTTTGTCCGGGCAAGCCAACGCCGCAAAAAATTCGCTCGCTGGGCGATTTTCTCGTCGGCTGGTTTCGCAAACATCCCATACCGCAGTAGATCTTTTAGGGAAAAATCACAGATGATCAGTTTGAAACAATCTCTTGAATACAACATGGATAACAAAATAAACCCGTCTCGATGGTCGGTTATTTTGTATCCGTCTCCTAGTTTCGGTGGGCAAGGGGCAGAAACGCCGGAGAGGCCGCGTTGAATTTGGTGTTGCTGCGGCGCTCCATTATTCCGCGAGCGTGAGACCCCACCCGGGAGCTGTACCGAGCTCCATTCGGCCGCCGCGCACGATCGCTCCTCTGAACGGGTCTCCCCGCAAGGCCTGAAACTCTCCGACTTCGCATTCTTCGTCAATTGCCGGCAGCGACGCAGCCAAATGCGCCGCGGCGACATCGACGACGGCCGGCGCCGCCGAGCCGCCAAAGTGGACATGGATCCCAAATGCGTGGCACACCTCTGTCACGCGCCGGCACTCTTCGAGCGAGCCCATCTTGGTTGCCTTGATAGAGACCACATGCGCGGCGCGTTTTTGGCAGAGAGCCAGCGCCGATTGAACGTCCTCCACGCACTGATCCGCCATGATCGGAATGGGACTTGCCGCGGTAACCTTGACCAGGCCGTCCACGTCATAGTCTTTAATCGGCTGCTCGATCAGACCGACCTTATAGGCTTCGAGCGCTTTACTCAGCTCGATGGCAGCATCGACGCCGTAGGCGCCATTGCCGTCCACGCCGATCCATATTCTGTCGCCGAATTCTTCACGGAGCGCGCGAATGCGGGCAATGTCCTCGTCCAATCCGGTGCCGATTTTTACCTTGAAGTGCGTGAGACCCTGAGCAACGAGATCGCCCACGGTCGCTTTAAGTTCCGGCGGTGCTTTGACCCCGACCATGCGCACGACGGTTACCCGCGGCCGCACCTTCCCTCCCAGCAAGACATACCCGGGCAGGTTCGCAATCTTGCCGAGGAGATCGTACAGCGCGAGGTCCGCCGCTATCGAAGCGCGGCTGTGAACTTTTGCCGCCTTAAGCGCTTGCCGAATTGCGCTGCCGTCGTAAACGTCGGCACCGATCAGGATATCGCGGACCGGGCCATCGAGCTGCGCTTGCACATCATCGCCGGAGATGACAAGAGGGTGGGCGGCACTGCCGCCGATGCCCACAGCTCCGTTGGCCGCGACTTCCAGAACGAATCCTTCGACGGCGCTGCCGGCATAAATCGAAGTCCTCCATGCGGGGTCGACTCGAGGTAGATTGAAACGCTTGACGCGCACGCTGCTGATCTTGACCGCCATTGGCTTCCTCCTCAGGTGAACACTTGAAACGACGCCACGTTATCGAAGTGTGTTGGCGACGTCAACGCGCAGCGCTCAGGATAATGATTTGTTGTTTGACAGGCACAGGGCATTTGTATAGGTAGCGAGCATACTGATATTGAGCAACGAAAAAGATCGAGGAGTTTCTAAAGATGTCCCGAGGCGGGTTACGCGCGCGAAGCACTTCCTTTTTGAATAACATCGGACGGGGTCATGAGAACAGAGACTAAGAATGAGAAGCGTATGATGCAACGCAGATATCTCTGGGTCGCCGCATTTTTTATTGTGGGTTCGTGGGTCGAAACTTCAGCTGGCCAAGCTGCCTCGGCACCGAGCACGTCGCTGCTGAAAGCCAAACAGGAGGCCGAAGCCAAAGGCTACGTTTTTGTCACGACCCATCAGGAGATCGTTGAGCGCGCAAAAAAGGAAGGCAAGCTGCGCGTTTTCAGCTCGCAGGAACCCCCGGCGATCAAAGCTATGGCCGCCGCGTTCAAACAGAAATATCCTTTCATCGATGTGCGGGCGGAAGAGTT
>DASXSW010000652.1:0-5405 GCA_036505755.1 Binatia bacterium
GCCGAGGTTTCCAGCTCGCGGTGTGTCACCAGAGCGCCGATGGTCAAACCTTCTTTCGCGTCATACTTGATGCCCTTGAGCTCTGTAATCTTTTTGATGTTGACCAAAGACTTAGGCTCGTAAAGCCCTTGCTTCATTAGGATCGTCAGGTGCGATCCACCAGCGAAGACTTTCGCTTCGCTGCCATGCTGTTTGAGTAGTGCACAGGCCTCGGCTACCGTGGTCGGTTCGAGATAATCGAAGTTTTTCATGTGCTGTGCGGCACTTCAAGAATTTCTCGCGCCAAGACGCAAAGGCGCAAAGTAATGAATTATATTTCTCCGAACTTGGCGTGCTTTGCGTCTTTGCGCGAGTGATGTTTTTTTCGATTCCTAAATGTATTTCACTTTATCGACACCGGGTATTTCCACCTTCTCGAAGCGCCAGTGATCTTTCATCGGCGCGGTGGCGTCGATTCCCAAGCCGGCGGTAACACGGTTCTCGGGACAAGAAGGGTCGAGCGTCGAACAGGCGATCCGAGGAATGATGATCGCATCCTTATCGGCCTGGAAGCGCGTCGCCATCGCCCAATCCACCTGCATCGGATCGAAAGGATCGATATCGTCGTCGACGACGATCACTTGCTTGAGACCGATGCCCATTGAGAGCAGCGCCAAAATCACGTTACGCCCTTCATTCTCTGCGCGCTTCTTGATCGAAACCACGACATGGTGGCGAAACGTGCCGCCGGGAGTCATGTTGACGCCGCGCACTTCCGGCACGATTTTTTTCACTTCGCGATACACCACCGCGGCATTGCCGTACTCGATCAGCGTGTGGTTTTCCGTAACGGGCATGCCGGTGAGCGCAGTTTGATAGATCGGATCTTTGCGCATCGTAATCGCCGTCACTTTGAGCACCGGTGCCTGCTTGGCTTCACTATAACAGCCGGGATACTCGCCGTACGGGCCGTCAGCTACTCGCTCGCCGGGGATCGTTACACCTTCGATCACCACTTCGGAAAACGCCGGCACCTCGACGTCAATAGTTTCGCATTTGGTTAGTTTCACCGGCGCGCCACGCAGGCCGCCGGCGACGTGAAATTCGTCGATGCCGAATGGAACTCTAGCTTGTGAGCCGACGACGATGGCGGGATCGACACCGATGGCGGTAGCGACTTCCAAACCCCTTTTCTTCTCCTCAGCCATCAAGATCATCCGTCCTAAATGGTGATCGGCGGGCGCCCAGAGCGACAACTTGTCTTTTCCGAGCACAAGCATTCTGTGAATCGACAGATTGCGGATGCGTGTCTGGGGGTCTTTGCCCACTTGCACGCCAATCGTAACATAGGGCCCGCAATCTTTACTCGCGTGAGTGACGATGGGTAATTTGCTCAGATCGACTCGATCCCCGGTCCATTTGATTTCTTTGCATGGCGCTGTTGTGACGACTTCCGGCGCGATGCGCGTATCTTCCAAGGTCAAATACCGTTCGAGCATTTGCTCCGGCGGCACGCCGAGTCCGAGAGCGACAAGCTTCCGGGTGGCGAACAAACCGCCCAATACGCGCCAGCCGGGGTAACCATTGATGTTTTCAAATAGCAGCGCAGGGCCTTCGATGTCCGAAGTCTTGCGCATACCCGCGGCGATCTCGTACTTGATGTCGACTTGCTCCTTGACCCGGAGCAGCTGCTTTTGACTTTCCAGGTGCGCTAAAAATCCTCTTAGATCTTCAAACATGGGAGAACCTCAAAAATTCAAGTGGCGTGATGGAATATTGGAGTCATCGGTTCCGGAATTCCGACCCAACACTCCATCACTCCACTACTCCATCACCCCGATATCTTTATCAACCATCGCGCCGTCACTTCAACCGCAGTAACGGAAGCACTTCCTCGATAAATCTCTTGACCTGCCCCAGCTGATCCTTAGCAGTGAAACGCAGGACCGGCGTTGTGATGCCCATGTCGATCCACTCTTGAATCAGGCGCGCGCAGTCGCTCGGCGGACCATGGGCGAGCCAGACTTTGATCAAATTCTCGGGCGGATAATTCGGGCCGTAGTAATGATTAAAGTAGTCTTTGGATTGGGCGTAGGCCGCCTGCATATCGTCGTTGATATTGACCATGCCATGAATGGCGACTTCGAAATTTGACAAGTCCTTGCCGACCTCAGCGGCCGCTCGATCGATGACCTGCCAGCGTTTGTGAAATTCTTCCGCGGTTACGCCCATCGTGATGTAACCGTCCGCCAGCGCGCCGACGCGCCGCATCGCCTGATCGACGACTTTGTCACCTACTTGCTCGCGCTCCGGACTTACGGCGATCCAGATCGGTGGCGGCTTTTGTACCGGTTTCGGAACGATGTTGTAGCTTTCGAGCGTGTAATATTTGCCGCGGTGCATGACTTCTTCGTCACCCCAGATCCGGCGCAAGAGCTCGATGCCTTCTTTCATGCGTCCGACGCGCTCTTCGCGCTTGACACCGAATGCACGTAATTCACCCTCGTGGCCGCCGCCGATGCAAACACCGAGCAGCGCTCTCCCTTTGGATATCTGATCGAGTGAGGCCCATTGAATGGCGAGCAAAACCGGATGGCGCACGGGGAACGACGCCATGCAAATCGTGCCCAAGCGTACTCTTTTGGTATGCGTCGCCACCGCCGCGAGCATAGTGATCGCTTCTAGACGAGGTTTGTGAATCAAGCTGTCGCCGAACCAAACCGATTCGAACACACCTGAGCTTTCCGCTACGACAGCTGTTTCGATCAACTCATCGATATTGGTGAGCCCAAACAGCGCCCCGCGATTGGGTAAACTGATGCCCCATCGAATCGGCAATTTGCGCATGGTCTCGAACCTAGACCCACTGTTAAGAAAACGTTCAGAACTGTCAAGCAACCGGGCCTGAAAGCAACGGCGTTGCGGTTGTTGCCAGATGATTTCAACTGTGAGTAATTAGGAATACACCCAGGACTCACTTAGCAAGCCCGAGCAGTAACCCAAGGGAGGTAAGTAAAAATGGCCAAGGATCTGCGCAGCTATTTGGACGAATTGCTGGAGAAGCGCCCGAAAGACGTTGTTGTCGTCGATAAAGAAGTCGACCCGCGCTATGAGGCCAGCGCCATCGTCGAGAAGTTTGAACGGGAGAACAAATTCCCCCTGGTCTTTTTTAAAAATATCAAAGGCTCGAAGATTCCCCTGGTTATGAATCTCGGCGCAACCTACGAGCGGCTGGCCTTATCATTGGGCTCGCCGTCTGTGCCACAGATGGTAAAAGACCTGGCTCACCGCGAGCACCATCCGGTTCCGCCAAAGGAAATCGCCGCCAAAGACGCGCCGTGCAAAGAAGTGATCCTCAAAGGCGATGATGCCGATCTCGATCTCCTACCCGTCCTGACAATTAACGAAGGCGATGCCGGCGCCTACATCAATGCCGCCGCTCTGATCTGTAAAGAGCGCGGCACCAGCGCCGTAAACGTCGGCATCTACCGCCACCAAAAGCAAGGCAAGCGGCAGCTCGGACTGATGATCAATCCCGCCAACCATGGCAACTACGTCCGTGCCGAATATGAAGATCACAACGAGCCGATGGAAGTGGCTCTCGCCCTCGGACATCACCCGGCACTGAATATGGCCGCCGTCAGCAAACAGGCCGGCATCGGTTCGGAAATGGAAATCGCCGGCGCCTTCTTGGGCGAGCCCTTGGAGGTCGTGAAGGCAGAAACGGTAAGTCTCATGGTGCCGGCCCGCTGCGAGATCGTCATCGAGGGCATCGTGCCGCCGCACAAGCGTCACTATGAAGGTCCGTTTGGTGAATGGCCGCATTACTATTATAAGGAAGGCGAACAGCCCTATATTGAAATCACCGCGATCACCATGCGGAAAAATCCGATCTATCAATGCATCCACAGTGCGCATTTTGAACACAACATCATCGGCGCCGCGCCACGGCTCGGCAGCTTGCTCAAGCGCATCCAAGAAGTTGTGCCCAGCACGACCGCCGTCAACATGCCGATCTCCGGCGCCGCCCGTTCGCACTGTTACATCTCGGTGAAAAAAAGGGCCGAAGGCGAGCCAAAACAGGCGGCGCTCGGGGCACTTGTCACCGATCCTAATATTAAGCATGTGATCGTCGTCGATGACGATGTTGATGTATTCAATGAAACCCAAGTGCTCTGGGCGCTGGCCATGCGATTTCAAGCCGATCGCGATCTGGTCATCATTCCCAACATCATCGGCTCGCACTTGAATCCTACTGCATACGGTTACAACCGCTTGGAGAAAGGACCGATGGAGACCAAGCTGATCTTCGACGCCACCAAGCCGCTGCCGCCCTACGACTTTCCGAAAGAGGCCCAGGCGCCCGACGAGGTGCTGAAGAAGATCGACCTCGCGCGCGATACGCGCCCGTATGAACCGGGAAAAGATGACCAGTCGATCACAGGCAAATACTGAAGCGAAGCACAGCTTGCGCGCAAACTGGAATCACGGAGGAGAAACATGAACCGATCGTTTCGGACGTCAATTTCATTCGTCGTCGTTCTCCTAGTTGCGCTGTCGCATTCATTCGTCGCGGCGCAAACGCCGATGGAAAAGCTCCGCGTCGCCTACACAGTGATCGCTCCGACTCAGCTAAACGTTTGGACCGCTAAGGATATGGGCTATTACGCGAAGCATGGGCTCGATGTCGAATTGGTACTTCTCGTTGGCGCGCCGCTCGCGGTCACCGCGTTGGTGGCTGGAGAAACACCGATCGTGCACACCGGAGCCTCCGCCGTCATCACCAGCAACCTGGCGGGCTCCGGCACGGTGCTGGTTGCCGGCTCGATCAATCGTTTTCCCTATGTCCTTTTTGTCACGGATCAAATCAAGAGAGTGGAGGACTTGAAAGGCAAGAAGTTCGGCGTGAGCAGAATCGGTAGCGCCGACAACGCCGCGGCGGTCACTGTGCTGGACAAACTCGGCGTCAAAGAGAGCGACGTGACCTACGTCCAGGCCGGCTCGATCCCCGCCCGCCTGGCGGCAATGCAGACCAACGCTCTTCAGGCGACCCTGCTGCAAGCGCCGGAAACTCTCAAGGCCAAAGAGATCGGCCTGCGCGCGCTGCTCGACTTCACCAAGCTCGATGTCGAATGGCAGCAAAACGGCGTCGCCGTCACGCGCGACTACATCAAGAAGAAACCGGACACGATCCGTCGTTTCATGCGCGCATACGTCGAGGCCATCCACTACAATCTGACGAATCCGAAGGGCGCACAAAAGATTCTACAAAAGTATCTTGCCATCAAAGATGAAAAACCCATCGAAGAGGCGTACAACGAAATCGTCGTCAAGCTGACGCGCCGCGTGCCCTATCCAACGGAGCCGGGTATCCAAATTTTTCTGGACCAACTAAAAATTAAAAATCCTAAAGCGGCGCAAGCCAA
>DASXSW010000653.1:0-3603 GCA_036505755.1 Binatia bacterium
CGCCCTGTCCGCGATGCGCTCGCCGATTCGCCAAGCAGAAAAGATTCGGAGATAAATCAAAAGGCCGCAAACTTTCGGTTCGCGGCCTCTGATTTTCCTTGAGTACGAAACTTAAGAAACGGTGATCTTGCGCGGCTTGACGTGTTCCGCTTTTGGCAAAGTCAACGTTACAAGGCCTTGCTCGACCTTGGCGTTGATCCTGTTTGCGTCGATCGACGGATCAAGCTCGAACGTGCGACGGAAATTTTCAGGGCGCGATTCATGATGGATCAGCGTTCCCTCCACAACGGGAAGCGAACGCCGACCGATAATCGTGAGCTCATTGTTCTCGAGCGAAATGTCCAGCCCGTCCTTGTTCACTCCGGGCATCTCCACTTCAAGTCTGTAGCCATCGCCGGCTTCAAGCACGCTCGCTGGCGGCGCGACAAATTGTTCGGCCTGCGCGCGAGCGTCATCGCGGTTTTCACGAGTTAAAGTATTCATGGTAAAGTCTCCTTTAGTTGAATTGATTAGCTGACCTGAATTTGCTTTGGCTTCACTTCCTCAGCCTTCGGCAATGTCACGGTCAGAATTCCGTCCCGGTAAGTAGCGCTGACTTTGCCAGCGTCGACGCGAGTCGGTAGTGCGATGCTGCGACGAAAGGTGCCGACGTAACGCTCGGTACGCTCGGCCTTATCGCCATTGCTGCTGTTTTCCCGCTTGCGCTCGCCGCTGATAGTCAGGGTTCCATCATGCAAAGAGATTTCGATGTCCTCCTTGCGCATTCCGGGCAACTCGACCACGGCAATTACATTGTCATTGCTCTGGTAGAGATCGAGCGCAGGCGACCAACCCGTAAAGAGTTGTCCCGTACGTGCGAAGCTCGACCAGACCGGTAACTCGAAAAACGAGTTAAGTTCATCCCTCAGATTGCTCCAGCGGTCCGCTGCGGACCACGGAGTCAATTCCGGGGCTTGATAACGAATTAGATCCATAAATCTAAGTCTCCTTTCTTTTTGAAAATCTTGATTTCCATTAGCTCGCACCGTGCCAGAAAGAAAATTGGGGATGCCAGATTATAAGCTCAACCACCTGAGTAGCTTACTGTACGAGAGCTACTATCCTCGCTCCATGATCAGGGTTAATCTGGCACAGACCGCAACCGAGTTAGAGGCAAGGGTGAGACAAAATTGCACCGCGTTGCAGGAGTCATGAACCATTCGATGCGCGCGCGAGGAGAAACGGCTCAACTTTTCACGGTCTTTTCTACGGTCTGAAAATTTTTGGCTGCAAAACAGCGCAATTCTGCGCCATGCGTTGCAAACCCCATTCGTTAGGATTACGCTGCGGCGCTTTACGAAAGCCAGTCTATGCGCTCGGCTAATCGAAAGGCGCTCAAGCCCCAGCGACACGTCAACCCAAGCTGGTTGCCTGGCATCTGACTTATCGCGTAGCATTGCACTTTGCCGCCATTCCTGAAGGGGAGATTAAAGAGGCTTGCGAGCGCTTCGGAATGAGTCTGGATACATGGCAACGACAGGAACGCGCCTTTGGTTTGCTTAAGAAGGTGTATTCCCCACTTTGGACATCGGTAACGGTGCTCCGACGGGAGCCGGCGCGACCGATCGGATTGTCGTAACAGCTTCAAGAAATCGGAGGCTGCCCTCCAGTCGTCTATGGACGCGAACTCAATTCGTTTCAACAGCTTCTCTCTTAGGATTGGCTTCAGCGCATTCAGCAACAAATCCTGTACCACGCGGACATTCGAGCGGTTCTCGGACATCCTGAGCGAAGTTATCGACGCCCGAGTGTGGGCCGGGATCCACTTCCGCACCGCCGACGTGCAAGGAGCCGTGCTCGGCAAAAAGGTCGCCCACTTCCTCGAGAAGCACTACTTCCAGCCGGTCCGTTGAAACTAAACGCCGCACAACGTAACTGATTCAGAACTAGCCGCCGCGCTTTCGCAGCGTGGCGGCCTAACGGATTCCAGCTATAGGTCGGCGCTTTTCAAGCCTCCGTCCCCTCTGGCTGCCCAAATGGTTTCCAGCGCTCTCTGTCTTGCACGCTCGCGGGCCTCTTCAAGCATGGGGGATAAGCTCAGGGCGCGAGTGCTTCCAGCCATGCAGGGTGGCTCCTGTGTTGCCCATGGCGGGCGCTCAAAAAAGCTACTTGCGCTACTTGGCCGGAAGCACTGCCGGAACACCCTGGTTTTTCACCAGGAACACGACGAACTTCGCCGGTTTACTGTCGCTCGCGCTGCGGCCGACGATGTGAACGTCAATTGGGCCTTCATAGAATCCTTCGCCGGCTTTGACCGTGACGGGCTCCGCGCCTCGCAGCTGCATCACGATCGAACCCTCGAGCACGTAGACGAAGGCGTGCGCATCGTGTCGATGGATTTCGTCAGCGCCGCCGGGCGGGTAGGTGACCGTAAGGACGAGACCTTCTTTGCCGGGAATGTCCGGGAAGGGTTTGGACATGATTTCTTTTACGTCGGGAGGTGGAGCGGCTGGCACGAATTGCACGGCGAGTACACACGCAGCGATCGCAATGGGCAGGATAATCTTTTTCATAGCGACTCCCAGTGGTTTACGTCAGATTTGCTCTTCTTTCAAAGCCTAACGAGAAAGAGATAAGCCACGGCAGGGTATCGTGGCAAACACGCTGAAGTTGTACCGCCATGGGGCCGTTGGCTTCATCGATTGGTTAGGTCTGTTCACATTACAAACTTGATGGGGACTTTGAGCAGAGCGTCCGTTTTTCCGAACGGGTCGTGCCGCCACGGCGAAATCTCGCCAATAGGCCGAAGCGTCCCGGGCTTAAACCGCTACTGTTTGAGCGCATTAACGGCCGCTGCGTCCAAAATCGCATGTCCCGTGCTTCGTGACACCCGAACTTCTGCCACTCGACCAGACTTCACGGCAACGCAAATGATGAACATCCCAGCGCCAGTGAAACGATGCGCACGGGCTCCAACCGGATAATCTGGTTTCGGAGCATAGAGGAGCGACTGGCTAGCTTGATGCCCGAGCGAACGGAGTTGTTCCGGTGAAAGCCGGTCTGCCAGTGCTTGGGTGCAAGCAATGACACTCAACAAGTTGAACAGGACGCGCCATGATCTCATGGGCCTAACGACTCAAGCTCAACGACCCGGCCCGCGGGAGGCGTGGATTGCAACCCGAGCGCGATGGCCGGGTTTGCTGCAGTGCATGGTTAGGCCGCGTTCGTAATCTCATACACACTCCTCAAAAATATATCCGCGTCACTGAAATCAGCGAAGACACAAACAGCACCCTCCGCGCGGGCTATCACGATGCGGCCAATTCCGGAACATCTCTGAGTCTCTCGTACTCTTCTTGAGTCAGCTGCACCGAGGCAGCCGCGACGTTCTCTTCGAGATGTTCGCCCGAGCTGGTTCCCGGGATGGGCAGCACGATGGGAGAACGCCGCAGAAGCCAGGCTAATGCGACTTGCTTCGGGCTCGCCTGATGCGCTTGGGCGATTTCGTCGAGCACATCGCCAGCGACCCTGCCCGCTGCCAGAGGAAACCACGGAATGAACGCAATTCCATTGGCTGCACAATAATCCACGACATAGTCCCATTCACGATCCGCAAAACTGTAC
>DASXSW010000654.1:0-8019 GCA_036505755.1 Binatia bacterium
TTACGGTTCCCCGGTTAATTCCGGGTTTCGCGATGGTTAAGACTTAGATGCGTTAGGAGTAACTCGGAATTTTTGCAAGCATTTTCCGCGATCGTGATCAGCTGTCCTCGCCACGACTGTATCGGACCCGTGCTTCGTCACAGCACCCCCGATCGATTTCCTCGTCGCTTAGACTCCCTAAGCGTTGAGCGAGCCCGACCAGTTCGGGAGAATCCGGTTTAAGCGCCATAGCTCTGATAATATCGCCGCGGATCTGACCCGCAGGGTCCCGTTAAATGGTTTTCCCTATCATTGGGTTCCCCGCTTCAGCCAAGGTCAACTTTGATCATGTCGCCGGCTTGCCGCAGAAAATGCAACGTTTGTTGTTTTCATGATGGAGCTTGGCGCAGCCCACGTGCCCAGCTCCTCGAGTGTGAAGATATACCTCTGCCGCCGACAACATGCCAATGAGCGGCGCGGTGAAATAGATCCACAAATCGGCCCAATGCCATGCCGCGACTGCCGAGGCGAAACTACGTGCCGGATTCATGCTCATACCGGAGATCGGCGCTTCGAATGTGATGTAAATCATTACCAATGCGCCGGCGCAAAGCCCGGTGAGTTTGTGCAGCCGCGGGTTGTTCGAGACGTATAGGATGACCGTCATCAGGATAAACGCAATCGCGACCTCCGCGACGAATGCCGCAATTGCTCCCGCATATCCGGGTGCCGTTACGACATAGTTGACTGAAGGGTGTGACGCCCATGTCGAAAGCATCGTTGCAGCCGCCAACGCGCCCAGCAAGCCACCGGCAAACTGGAAGGCGAGATAAAACGCCGCATCGCATACTTTGATCTTGCCGAGCCTGAAGAAGGTAATCGTCGTCGACGGATTGATGTGGGCACCGGACTGTTTTCCCCACGGCGAATAGATAATCGCGACCGCGGTGCCGCCCATGGCCAATCCCATCAAAAGGCGTCGCAGCACAGGACTAGGAATCGCCTGGTGAACCAGCGAAGCGGGATGTTCTAGAATCGTACCGAAGGTAAATGCCGAGACCATGAAGAGCGCAAGGCAGGCACCTTCGATGAGATACTCAGGCCAATGGCGCTTAAGAGCGTCGATCATAGCCTTTTGGATGATCGATCGTGAACCACGGATGCACGCGATCGGGATGATTCGGTAGTGGTTCATTTTCAATCCACCATGACTCTTAAAATCGAGAAAGATTCCTCGCTTTGCTCGGATGACAACTACATAGGCTATGTGTCATCTCGAACAAAGTGAGAGATCTTTCCCAAACTGAACCACTACCGGATGATCAGAATTTATTGAGCTCGTCGATCAGTCAGACATCAATTGAGTGTGATGACGTTTTTGATGCCGCTGCTACGTCCGACCAGGAGATCCTGATAATTCTCGATGGGAAACCGGCCGGTGATAGCCGCGCGCAGGGCCTGAGGCCAGCGCTGTGAAAAGATCCCGACATCTCGTATCGAAGCTTCGAAGGCGTCGCGTCCCGCGTTGACCGTGCCGAAGACCACCTGGTTTTTGAGCACGAGGTTACGCATCATCAGATCGGTATCCACTTCGATCGGACCTTTTCGGCCGGGAACGCCGGTAAAAATGAATACACCGTTGGTGCCCAGTAGCTTGATCATATCGAAGGCTAGGCGCGAGGCGCCGGTCGCTTCGTAAACTAGATCGACGTTACCGACTTTTTGTACCAAAGCTTCGAGAGAATGGGTTTCCGCCGATATGTACTTGGCGCCGATCATCTTCAAAACATCGGCCTTGGGATTCGGCACCGGCTCCCGGGCGTAAACGTAGGTGTCAAAATCGTAATTCACAAGTGCCATGGCGCCCAATAGGCCGACCGGTCCGGCGCCGAGAACAACCGCGCGGTGGCAGTGGGCTGGGGCTTTGCCGGGCTGTATGGGGCAGCTCCAGGGTAGACGTTGTTGCACGTCCCACATTTGAATAAGGGCTTTTTCCGCGATCGTGAGCGGTTCAACGAGCACCGCCACATCTCGCAGCTGATTTGGAACCGGATTCATGTACTTCTCGTCATCGACAACGTACTGCGCCATGAACCCGTGCTGTTGTTTAATGCCCCTTTCCGTGAAGTCGCCGGTGAAACAGAAATCCTGGCGGCTGTTGATGCAAGCAACGCAATCACTGTGTGGGCATGGGCGTCGAACCATGGGTACGACCAAGTCGCCGACTTTTACGCGACTCACCTTGGGGCCGACTTCAACCACTTCACCGAGAGATTCGTGCCCGATGACCAAATACTCGGTGTCCACTGGCGGCGTGCCATACTCGAACGCGCAGATCTCTTTGTCGGTGCCGCAGACGCCGGCTTCGATCATGCGCAGCTTGACGTCCGACGTAGACGAAATTTTTGGCTCAGGCTGGTCGATGAGGCTGACTTGTTTTGCTTTGGGTATTACGGCGATGGCTCGCATAAGTAAAATCTCCTGTGGGTGGCCGGTATCGGCATTTTCGGCCGCGGCTTTGTGTGTTAGATGCGCGACAAGCGGCAAAAGGATGCGCGCCGGAAACTAGCGCCGCGTTGATTGACCCGGTGTCGGGTGCAGCAAGGACTGACGCGTCCGGTGCGATTGCTCCGGACTTAATAAAAATCTCCGGGTGAGCTCGATGGTTTTTTTGTAGGTTTGTAAAAATGCCGCACAGTCGCTGCAAGCTTTGAGGTGACTTTCAAACGCCGATAGTTCTTCAAGATCGAGACGAGAAGCCAGGTAATCGGCGATGAATTCAACTTCTCTTTTGCACGTGTTGGGTGGCTTACCAAAACTATGCGACCGCGTCATGATTCGGGAACCGATGGTTTTTTTACCTGCAATACGATAACGGTTCCGGCGGTCAAATGTGGTAATGGCGCGAATGGCTGTGTCTCCTCTTAGTCTGAGGTCCAACTTGTGATCCCGTTATCGTGGGTTGAGCGTAGTCTAGCGACTCGCTCGTCGATTTCCCTGCGACCACTTTGAGGCGACCACGAGTCGAACCGGTGCCAACGAACGCACCAGCCTGACGTTGTGGCAATCGAAGATGTTTTTCAACGCCGCAAGCACCAAGGCGTCATCTTTAGTCAGGTTGGTAAGTTCTTGGAGCAGGTCCATAAAAGTCGTCCTGACCAAGGTTGTCTTTGGCCGGACCGCTCGTGTCAAATCCGTCGATTTCAGTTTCACGTTTTTCCTCCCAAGTATTTCGCTTGTAGCTTAGATGTCCCAGCTCGCTGGAAAGTTACACAACCAAGAGGCAAATCACTTAGGTAGAGGAAAGCGGACGGTTTGGATCCGTCAAAAGGCGGGAGAAACGATTAAACGTGTGCTGTGGCTCGGCGGACGCCGATCCTCCGCGCGCGAAGCTTTATTCCTCGGCTTGCGCGGCGTCGACGCTTTTCCGCCGATTCCGAAGATTCCAGATTACTGGGATCTGTCGTCGAGTATCGTTATGATCTGATCGCGCAATTCGAGCTACATCGTGCGCAACTGCCGAGTGTCTCTTGGCTTTCTGTTGCCTTTCAGAAGTGCGGCACGCTCGTGGTCGCGAATCTGGTCCAATCGAGCTTGAAACCAGGTAGCTCGCGGCCAAGCCCAACGAACCTGCGGCAACTGGTCGCCATTGTAATAGCCTTCATTCACCGGACTTTGGCTGAAGACGGCTTCCCAAGTGTTCATGTTCTACTCCTCCTCGCTATGATTCTACGTTGGTGTCCCGGAAACGGATGCCCGGGAGCGATTCGGCTTTTAAAAATTAGCCAGCCTGCAATATTTGCATTTTGTTGAAGTGTAAGCAAGCAACATTGATTAGCTAGTAAATTGGCTGGCGAGATAAAACGAACAGGCGAGGATTCGTTGCATTTTCTTGCGTAGGAAAGCGAGTACGTTGTTGCGAACTTTGGCAGGAATCGCCGTAGGATTCAAAGCGCCCGTCACTGAGACGGTTTTTCTATAGGTATTTAAGAAGTTCACGCAGTCGGAACAAATCCTCAGGTGTTGCTCGAACTCGCGGGTGAGGCGCGCGCTGAGTCGGTCATTTACGTAGTTAAAGATCAATGCACTCATCTGCTTGCACGTTTTGTCAGTCGGCCTCTTGGGGACGCGCGTTCGCTTTGGCATATCGTCTGGACCGTCCTTCTAGTTAGGCGGCGGAGTAGCCGAGTTGTACGGCCAATTTTCCGCGCAAGAAGAGCCGGGCGCGGTGCAGCCTGGTTTTTACCGCCGATACGGTAAGCCCCAGTGTAGCAGCGATTTCCTTGTCGGAAAGACCCTCAAGGTCGCTCAACACAATGACGCTCTTATCCAACGGTTTTAACTGATCCAAAGCCTTGCCAAGCAACATGTGAATTTCCTGCTCGGCGTATTTCTCATCCAGCGTATCCGACCAATCGACCACCGGTCGGATCAGGTGATGTCCGTCTTTTTGAAACTTCGGCAAAAATTCATCGTATTCGACTTCCTTGTTCTTTTTGCTGCGGCGGATCTTGCCCAGCGCGGCGTTCACTGTCAGCCGGTAAAGCCAGGTCGAGAACTGGGAATTGCCTTGGAAAGATTTGGCTTTTCGATAGACCGTCCAGAAAACGTCTTGGATCACTTCTTGGGTGTCGCCGGCCTTCCCGAGGATGCGATGGGCAACGTTGTAGAGTTTTCCCGAGTAAATGTCGAAGATCGATTGCAGCGCGTCTTGATCGCCTTTCTTCAGGCGCTCGATGAGGCGAGCGTCGTCGTTCTCTGTTTTGCGACGACGAGTCGCGCGCCCAGGTAAGGGCGTACCTTCGGTTAATTCACCGCCCATGGCGACGGCTTGGCGTCTCTCCGTCGAAAAACTGCTATTTGCTACGTGCCCAAAGGACATAAGCGTCTCCTCGTGGTATGCGGCCGCGAGGCCAGAATTCTCAAGTCTCGCAGGTTCAATCTTTCCTTTGTGTTTGTAAGAGCGTGACGATAAACGGTGAACAGTTGATGATTCTTAATGAGTCGCTCTGAAGCTCGACGAGCTTGCGCGCCGCGTCATCCTTCATAAAATCTACGCCCGCCATATCCAGAATGATCATTTTTAACTGCGTGTCTCGGAAGCGGGCGCAGACCTTATCCAGCTCCGCAAGCGATTCAACTGATACCGTGCCATCGAGCCGTAGCCTTATTGTTTTTCCGTCTTCCAAATTTTCCGTTATTCTCAACATGTACCCTCACAGCAATGTTATTGTTGTAGAGCACTGCCTGTGCCACTATCGTAACTTACTGAAATAACAACGGTTTGACTTAATGGATCGCATAACATCGCGATATTTCGTTGCGAAATATCGCGATGGTTGTGAAATGTCGCAATCTGGCGTATTAGAATTGCTGGCTTTTCGTTAATAAGCGGAACAGAGCATGGTCACAGAGTTTCAACCAATTGAGTCGATAGACGGCGACGAAACATTGCATCACATCACCGAAGGCATCGCCGGAGCCACCGGAGAGGAATTCTTCCGCTCACTGGCGCAACATTTGGCCAATGCCCTTCAGGTCCGCTACTCATTCGTTGCGGAATGCACCGACAATTTGCAGACGAGAGTGCGCACGCTCGCCTTCTGCGACGGGAGTAGTTTTGCGCGAAATCTCGAATTTCCGCTGAAGGGTACGCCCTGTGAAAAGGTGATCGAAGGAAATGTTTGTTGTTATCCCGAGGGGCTGCAATTGCTATTCCCGGAAGATAAGGATTTGGTCGCGCTCGGCATAGAGAGTTACGCCGGAGTGCCGCTCTTGAATAGCCAAGGTGAGGTGGTGGGTCATCTGGTGGTGATGGATAACCAACCTCGTGTCTTCGGCAAGCAAGAGCTGAGAATCTTGCGTATCTTTGCTACCCGGGCTGGCTCAGAGCTGGAGCGCAGCCGCTCCGAAGCTTCACTCAAGCGCAGTGAAGCTCAGCGCCGCATGCTGCTCGACATCAACAATGCCGTCATCTCCAAACTCAGCCGCGACGACCTATGGACGGCGATCGGCGAAGCGGTTCGCCGGGTGGTGCCGTTCGATCGCCTGGCGCTGGCCGAATACGATCCCAAACAAGACTGTTTGCGGATTGTAAACTATGCCGGCCCATATCGACGCGAAGATTACACGCCCATCGGCCGGAAGCTCATACTAGACGATAGCCCGGCTGGTGTGGCCTTTACCGGTCAAAAGTACGTCCTCCGCAGCGATCTCGAACTCGAACGGCTAACGACTTCCGAAGAGCGCGCTTATGGACATGGTTTCCGTTCCATTTGCGCGCTGCCGCTCGTTGTGCGCGGCAAGAGTATCGGTGCGATCACCGTCGGCAGTCTCGACAGATCGCGCTATTCAGAGGCGGACGCGCAGTTTTTGATGGAAGTCGCGAATCAAATCGCCATCGCCGTGGATAATTTGCGGGCGCATGAAGAAACCGCGGCATTGAAGGCGAGATTCGAAGCTGAGGCGGTTTATCTCCAAGAAGAGATCAAGACCGAGCACAACTTCGAAGAGATCATCGGTCAGAGCGGATCGTTACGAGACGTGCTGCGAAAGGTCGAGCAGGTGGCGCCAACGGAAGCAACGGTGTTGATTCGTGGCGAAACCGGCACGGGGAAGGAGCTTCTGGCGCGCGCCGCACATGATCGGAGCCGGCGCAAGGATCGACCCTTGGTCAAAGTGAATTGCGGTTCGATTCCCTCCGGGCTGGTGGAAAGCGAGTTGTTTGGACATGAGCGGGGCGCGTTCACGGGAGCCACTCAACGGCGTATCGGCCGGTTTGAGTTGGCCAATAGCGGGACGATATTTCTCGACGAAGTCACCGAGCTGCCGCTCGATACTCAAGTGAAACTTCTGCGCGTGCTTCAGGAAGGAGAATTTGAGCGGGTCGGCAGCAGTCAGACGATCAAAGTGGATGTGCGCGTCATCGCGGCTACCAATCGCGACTTGAATGAAATCGTTAAGAATGGGAGTTTTCGTGCCGACTTGTTTTACCGGCTTAACGTATTTCCGCTCGAATCACCGCCGCTGCGCGAGCGCAAAGACGATATCCCATTGCTGGTGAATTTTTTCCTGAGCAGGTTCGGCAAAAAACTCGGCAAAGAAGTGCATGGAGTATCGCAAAAATCGATGCAGAGTATGGTCCAATACAGCTGGCCGGGAAACATTCGCGAATTACAAAACGTTATCGAGCGGGCGGTGGTGGTGGCGCGTGGCCCGATGGTGCAGATCGACGACTCGATGCTCTGCAGCGAAACGGGCTTGATGGCAACCTCAACGATCGATACTTTGGAAAACGTCGAACGCAGCCACATTGTGCGCGCGCTCACGGAAACCCATTGGGTGATTCACGGTAAAAAAGGCGCGGCGGAAATCTTGGGAATTAATCCAAGCACGCTCCGCTCGCGCATCGATAAACTCGGCATCAAGAAACCCTCGGCGCTCTAGACTTGCTTGCCGAACGAATAGCCTCAGGATTACATGTCGCCCGCACCTGAGCCCCCGCCACGGTAGCGGTTCAATTCGTCGCGGCGGGCCTGGTCAACTTCGTTTTCGATTGTGAGGCCTAACTGCTCGACTCGTGGAATTACGCTGCTCCAGTCCACCTGTGGCGCGGAAACCGCTTTGATCAATGCCAGCAGTTCGGTGCTCAGCTGGCCGGAAGGATCCCAAAATTCACCAGCCACAGTGAAGCGTTTGATGTACTCGACGCGGTCGTAGACTCCCTGCAGCCCCGCTTGAATCTGTTTGCGGCTGGTTTCATTCATCTGCTCGCGCACGCCGATGAGGCCAACGTAGAGCCGAGCGACGTCGTCGTCCTTGTTTTGTGCGAGAGCGCGATCCAGGGCTTGGCGAGCCAGCGAATATTTCATGGTCCCGTAGTAGGCGCGCCCGACGTAGGTCCAAGCGCTCTCTTGCAGCGGCGAGCCGCTGTTCTTGCTGTCGAGCGCCGCGGCCTGCTCGAAGTGGTGCACAGCGACTCCCGGATTACCGGTGAGAAGCGCGAGTCTGCCCTCTTGGATTTGGTGCGCTGCTTGCGAG
>DASXSW010000655.1:0-3534 GCA_036505755.1 Binatia bacterium
TGAATCCGAGACCGACCGTCCATCGATATAGCGTCGAGACTGAAAGGGCCCGGTGATTCTCACGCGCCCCTTGAACTCGGGCTCCAGATAGCGATCCCACAGATCCGACGGCTCCATGATATGTCGGTCGGCGTCGATGACCGAAATCCGTTGTTCATCGCGGTTTCTCCCTTTAGCGCAGTTATTAAGTGTGGCCGCGCAAGATCGCAGTTTTTTCTTAATGAAAAAATTTTCCAGTTCCTTTTTTGGGGGAGCGTATTGGATAAGCTGTTGCTATGTCAACTTGAGCGAGAATTAGGGGATGGTTCAGTTAGCCCAAGATCTCTCACGCAGTTTATCCTGAGGTTTTTATCGAAGGGTTCGAGATGACAAATCGTTCGTTTGTTGTCATTCCGAGTGGAAGCGAGGAATCTTTCTCGACCTGGGGATTCATAGGGCATTCTAACCGAACCACTACCGGGATTTGAGCCACTCGACTTGTACCGGAGCATGGATGACGGTATATGTCGGCGAAACTCTGGATCCGGAAATTATCGCGGGGCGCTGATCGAAATTGGAAAAAACTTGGGGAAGTACGACGGTGGGATACCTTCAATACGAATCCGCGCAGGAAAATTTGCCAATAGGAGAAGCCCGTGAAGCATATCTTGTTGTCGGCCGTCGCCATGAGCATTGTCTGTAATTCAAACGCCGCGCGCGCGGCGGAGATCACCCTCATTGGCCCCGGCGGCATTCGAGCGGCTGTGCAGCAAATGATTCCCAACTTCGAAAGGGCGACCGGCCACAAGGTCAACGCGACATTCGGCTCTGGCGGCGGAACCAAGGAGCGAGTTATTAAAGGCGAGCCGTTCGATGTGCCGATCGTGCAACCGCCATTGGAGCCCGTGATCGCTTCGGGTCATGTGATTGCCGCGAGCGAAACGCCGCTCGCGACCGTGGCCGTGGGCGTCGCCGTACGAACCGGCGCACCGAAGCCCGACATCTCCACCACCGATGCGGTCAAACGACTGCTTCTCGGGTCGAAGGCGATTGCTTATCCCAATGCTGCGACTGGCGCCGCCGCAGGCGTGAGCTTCAATCAAACACTGGAAAAGCTCGGCATAGTCGATGCCATGAAGCCGAAGATCAAAATCGCTCAGGGTGGCAGAGGCGCAATGGAATTGCTTGCCAAAGGCGAGGTGGACTTCGGCTTGACCTTCATCAGCGAAATCATAACCGAACCGGGCGTCGAGGTGGTTGGCCCGCTGCCGCGGGACATTTCGACTCCGACGGCTCTGATAGGCTTTATTTCGGCGCAGTCAAAGGAGCCCGAGGCCGCCAAGGCGCTCATGCGCTATCTCTCTTCGCCCCAGGTTGCGGCGTCTACAAGGAGCGCGGCATGCAACCGGGGCGCTGAGCCAAGCAACCAGCGAAACAAATCCAAAATCCGAATATCGAAATCCGAAACAAACTGAGAGACAAATAAATCTCAAATCGAGAAAATCCAAAATATCGAATCCGAAGGAAGCTTGTTTGGAATTCTACCTATTTTGGTCATTTGAAATTGTTTCGAATTTCGGATTTCGTGCTTCGAATTCCTTGTTCCAGCTCAACCGGGCCGCGCGACTCCCATGCCGTCACGAATTTCTATACTGGTGCCAAAGGGTTTCGATCTCTCTCGCGCTCGCTCGATTACCTGATTGAACTTCTCACCCTTGGGATCTGCGAGTCGGGGCACGCTCAAGCGGGGCCGGCGGCCGTTAATGATATATTCCTCCGTCGGATAAATTCTTACCTCTTTCAACGCCGCATTCCCCCCGAAAACAACGGTGTGGACGGCACTGCCGATGCGCGAGAAGGCGTGGGTTTGCCCGCCGGCGTTGACGGCGCGTTCACGGTTGCGCTCGCGATCCTCTAGTAGTTCTCCAGCGGTGCTGTCGATGCTCAGTCCCAGGCGCAACTTCATCGACACGGGAAGCTTGGTTACCTCGTTGTTTTGCAGGTAGAGCGGCGGCTGACCATAGAGAATCACCCTGCCGTTGTAAAATTCGATGCCGCGCTGGAGACCGCCATGGTTGATGTAAACGTCGGCGCCGGCATCGATACAGCCGTGGGCAAACGTGTTGATGTAATCATGGACACCGATACCATGTGCCTGGTCGTGAAGCGCCACAATCACAACATCGGCATGGCGCCGCGCTTCCGTGACATGCTTGTAGGTTCGATCCAAATCCTCCTTGTACGGAAAGGTCGACATGCGAAATTTCTCGCCCAAGACGAATTTCCGACCCATGAAAAAAAACTCGGTATCGGTATCCTTTTCCCAGCCCTTGAGTGACGATCCGACGAGAGGCTCGGTACGCGCCGCCCCTTGGAAGCGCACGACTTTGCCGCGCTCCCAATTCAGTTCCTGGCTGATGCGGCGCAGCTGTTCGAAGGCCGCCCGGTCGACGTGCACAACCACATCGTAGCGCAGCAAGTTGACGCCCGGGCGGCTCTTGTACGGCGGCAGCTCGTCCGAGCCCATGTAACCCGCGGGCCATGGGAAGGGGAGATCCATCATTTGACGCGGGCCCCAATCGGCCAAAGCGATCAGCGCGACGCGCGCGTTCTCGGTTTCCAGATAAGTCGGCTGCGCTGCCTCCGTGAGGCTCGCGCCGATGCCGGCATAGGACATCCCGCCGCGTTTCAGGTAATCGATCGTCGTCAGGATTCCCCGCTCGGCGAAATCAGCGACGTGATTGTTGGCGGCGTATACGGCCTTGATGCCCATGAACTTGAGCTCTTCGATCATGCTCGGCGGAGCGCCCATGAAGGTGCCGGCCCAACCCATGCCCGAGCCGAACGCAGGCCAATCTTCGCCGTCCTGAATCGCGCACTCCATGTTGGCGAAGCTCAGATCGGACGTTTTGAGCAGCTCGATGAGCTTGCGGAAACCTTCTTTCTCTTGATGCACCGATACCCGGTGCTCGATATAACAGTTCCCCGTAAACGATAGGTGCGTGGTTCCGTTCTCTGCCATGGCTGTGCTCTCCATTCTTGCAAAACTGTTTGGCTGCGACTGTAAATTTCACAGTTACGGCGCGATTACAAGAATCTTTTAATCAATTTTCGAATGATTCTTTTCACGCGCTCCCGCTCTTGTCAAAGGGCGCGCGTTGAACGTCGAATAGTTCTTTGTTATGACCGCGAGGGATGATGCTCAAATACGAATTGCTGCTCAAAAACGGCGAAGTCATCGATCCCGGCGACAAGCGCCGCGGCCGTTACGACGTCGCATTTACCAATGGCGTGGTCGCGGCCGTGGGAGAAAACATTCCAGCAGAAGAAGCGCGGGAAACCATCGATGTTTCCGGCAAGCTGGTAACTCCGGGGCTCATCGACGCTCACGGACATTTTTTTTACGGCTATCAACCACGGTTTGGCCACCCGGATGATTTTTGTTTACCGACCGGCGTGACCTCAGCCGTCGATGCCGGCAGTGCAGGCTGTTCGGTATTTCCTGCTTTGCGCGACCAGGTGATGCGACAGTGCGCGACCCGCCTTTTCGCTTTT
>DASXSW010000656.1:0-3514 GCA_036505755.1 Binatia bacterium
GCCGACGCTGAGCATGCCGGATGCGCTGGATCAAATCCGCTGGTGCAAAGAGAACGGCGCCTGCGCTGTTTTGATGCGGCCGGTCGAAGGCCAGCGTTTGCTCGCCGACCCGTACTTTTATCCGATTTACGATGAAGCGCAGAAGCTCGATATGGCGATCGCCATTCACATCGCCAACGGCAATCCGTGGCTCACCGACTTGTACGATCATCCGGTTAGAATCGCTTCGACGTTCCACCGGTTCAGAATACCGACCGTAGGAGCGTTCAACGACATCATCATGAGCGAGATTCATGAGGTGTTTCCCAAGCTTCGTTTTGGCTTCATCGAGGCCAGCGCTCAGTGGCTGCCGTGGGTGATGCATGAAGCGAGGAATCGCTTCAAAACACTCGGCAGGAAGTGGCCGGATAACGCGATCCGCGAACTTGGCATGTACGTCACCTGCGAAAATTCCGACGATATAGCCTATATCGTGCGCGAAGCGGGTGAAGACTGCCTCGTCATTGGCACCGACTACGGGCACACCGATACGTCAAGCGACGTCGATGCGATCAAAGTATTCAAGGAAAGACCCGACGTGTCCGCGGATGTGAAGCGCAAAATTCTGAGCGACAATGCCCGAGCGCTCTACTCTCTATAAGCCGGATTCAACACCGAGCCGGGCAACTCGATCATGCGCTTTTATATCAACATCCTGACGACGTACTTCCCCGAGATCGATCCGCCCTATGATGTTTACTACCAGCAGATCCTCGAACAGGTGCAGTTGGCTGAAGAGTTGGGCTGGGAATGTTTTATGTTCAATGAACATCATTTCCTCGGCTATGGCGGACTCGTCGCCAATCCCGCCGTACTGCTCGCCGCAGCGGCGGCCCGGACTTCCAAAATTCGCTTGGGACCATGTATTGCGATCGTGCCATTGCGCCACCCCCTGCATAGCGCCGAAGACTACGCGATGGTCGATGCGGTTTCCGGAGGACGACTTGAATTTGGCATCGGCTCAGGCAACACCGAGCTGGACTACAAGGTGTTCGGCGTCACGAGGGAAAACGACCGGCAACGGCTTGATGAGGCCTTCGAAGTCATTCTAAAAGCATGGACCAACGACCGGTTCAGTCATCAGGGAACAGCATGGCAATTCGGCGAGATCACACTCTACCCGAGACCGATTCAAAAACCCTACCCACCAATCTGGGTCGCCGGGACTTCTGCGCAAACGTTAGAGTGGGCGGGGCGCCACGGCTTTCATATCATGACGGTCGGTCACCCGCATCCACCCGAAAAAGTTCGCCCGGGTGTGGAAGCTTGGAAGAAAGCTTTAATCGATCAAGGAATCGATCCGACGGAGCGTCATTGCCAGTTTCACGCTAGAACTCACGTGAATGAAAATGCCGAGCGGGCACGGGAAATTGCCACCGCCGCGATTACCCGCTACGACGAAATCTCACGCATCGGCAGAAGATCGTTGACTGTGTCGCCGGCGGAATATAATTGGGAGATGATGCTCGCCACCGGCCGCAACAATTACGGCGGGCCCGATCAGTGCATCCAAAACATTCTGAACGCAGCTAAGAATTATTATTTTGATACGCTCACCACAACGTTTAACTTCGGCGGCATCCCGCATGCCGAGATCGTCAAGTCGATGCGCCTCTTCGCCAAAGAAGTGATGCCGGCGTTTCGCTAAAGAGCAAGAGAATTGCCGGCATTATTCGCTCATTCTCGCCGAAAAATTCCTTAACACCCGCGACTTGACCGCCCCATCTCGCCGATCTAATGCGCATTTTGCAACTTGATGACTAAGAAAAAGGAGACTGTATGAAAACCTTCCAAATCTCATGGTTTTATTCGCGAGTGAGGATTATGTCTTACACGCTTTTAGGCTTCTTCATTATCGCGATGATAGGGATGAACAACCTGTGAGGCTGTCCATTCTCGCGCTTTGTTGCAAAGAGATGAATATAAGTCGGGCGGCAGTGAAATGATCGGTGCCGAGTCGATCAAGAGGACGAAGATCCCGGCGAATTCGGAATACTGATCAGGATGCGGAACCACAATCGTCTGATCGGATCGCAGCATTTCACGTCAGCATCCAACGTCCTCAGACCAGAACTCGTCTACGGTCCTAACCGTTTTTGCTGTTAGACTTGCCACCTTCAACCACGTAAAATACCGGCGCACACCGATTGGTTACTTCAAAATCTCCTTCATCTTGGCCACCAGCGTCGGCTCCAGTTTGAACAGCTCCCTGACTTGTTTCTCGATCTCCGTGCCGTCGATCGGATCGAGATCGAGCTTTGCCTTTTGCGTGTCGGCGAGAAATTCGGGATCTTTTAGCGTATCCATGAAAGCCTTGCGCAGGAGTCTCACCCGATCCTTAGGAGTGCCGGGGGGCAGCACGTAAAAGCGGTTGAGTACGCCGTTGACCCGAGCCGACGTCAGAATCATTTTCTTGGCATCTTCGGTTTTCGCCAGATCAACCGCCCAGGGAACGTTGGGGACTTCCGGGTGTGGTTTTAGGTTTGCCTGAATCAAGAGCACGACTTCCCCTCTGTCCATTTCGGCGCGCCAAGTCGACTTGAACGATTCTAATGAATTGCACGCCCCTTGTACCTCACCGGCGTTGAAGGCGAGACGCACAGGCCCCGTGCCTTTGTAGCCTGATACCAGCTGGAGCGGCAAACCGAGGGTAGCTTTCAACACTTTCGGAATGTCGTCCGTGCCGCCGCCAGGGGCAACGCCGCCGATCTTGATCACCGTGCCAGACGCCTTCCATTGCTCGATGGTGGTGATGCCCGTGGACTTCGCCACGCCGATCATGAAGTTATCCTGCGCGGGCACGCCGAGAAATTCGAACTTCGGCGCATCGAACTCAACTCCCGGTAATCCGAGAATCTGCTGAAAAGAAAGTCCACCGACGAAGTTACCGATAGTCAGGCCGTCCGGCTTCGCCGCTTTGTAGACGTAGTTGGCCGCAAGCAAACTCGCCGCGCCCGGCATGTTGTCGACGACGGTCGTCGGATTCCCGGGAATATGCTTGCCGATGTGACGCGCGATCACGCGCGAGTAGGCGTCGAAGCCGCCGCCGGGCGCCAGACCCACAATGAGCCGAATGGTTTTCCCTTTGTAGAAATTTTCTTGGGCCAAGACCGGCAACGTCTGAACGGCCAGACCCAAAACGATGCTGACAACGGACAATGAGCGACGAACCGTTGAAACCATAAAGACCTCCTCGTCGGTGGATGATCGGCGAGCCACTGGCACGTCCTCCGCACTGAGTGCCAAACGTTGATTCCCTCGCGCGGCGGCGATTAAAGCAAGTTTCGGGTGAGCAAACAACTAGAAAATCATTGACGAATTGGCCGAGCGAAAAGGACCCTTAGAGCGGAGAGACGGTCAATTGCGCGCGCATACGGAGCAACATCGATTGACCGGTCTATGGCGGTCATAGGAGAATTCTATTTGACGGTCATGGCAGCGTTACCTAGAATAATTGCCTACCGCGGATACGACG
>DASXSW010000657.1:0-3326 GCA_036505755.1 Binatia bacterium
TGATCGAACCAGCGCAGCGACTCGTCCTGATATTGGTATACGGGGCGATCGAGATAGATTGCCGGGCCGATGACCATCTTCTTGGGGCCCTGCCAATCCTTCCAGGCGGTAAACGCGCCGGGTAGGTGAAGACCGTAGTTACCCCAGCAGGCGCCGAGGTAAGCGGGAATCGTCGCCTTCGCGTCTTGCGCGCTGTGCTCACGCCAAAACGGTCCGTCGAACGGATGCAATAAGAAATCGACGATCAACGCGTTGGTCCCTACTTCTGGATTCTGCAGCGCTTCGCGCAGTCCCGGCACCGCCATGATCTCTTCATCGCGCATCACCCGGGCGATGGCGTCCTTATACGCGGCTTCGCCGTGCGCTTCCTTGTACAAGCTGCGATAGTTGGGGCGGTGCAGGCTGTTGCGCCAATGGCTGATAAATCCATGCGCAAGGATGCCGCCGTGGTAGCAGCGGTGCCGGTAATCGTCCGTCCCGGCGAATGGAGCGAAAATCGCTTTGAGTGGTTTCGGGCCCAAGGCGGCTACCGCTTTGGCGAGCCTGGCGAAATAGGAGACGCCGAACATGCCGACGTCACCGGTGCTCCAAGGTTGTGCGGCCAGCCAGTTGATTAGATCGCGGATGTCTTGCACCTCGAGGGGGCCCATGAGCTGATAATATCCTTCCGATTTGCCGCTGCCGCGAACATTGAAGACGGCGTGAACATAGCCGCGGCGCGCAAAAAAAGTCGAGTCGCCGCTCTCCATATAGCCGCGTATCGGTGTGAAGCCCACCGGGCGCATCGGCGGCGACTGGAGATCCTTGTTATAGGCGTGGGCGCCGAGAATGACGGGAAACCGTTCGTTGGAGGCTGGACGATAGATGTTGCCGTCGAGCGCGGTGCCGTCTGGCATTCGCACTTTTACGTCGCGATCTACTGTAACGTCATACTTTCTTTCTGAAGTGGACCACTTGGTTGTGAACACGATTCTGGCCCTCCCTCCTTATGCGTCTTCGTTGTCGTCATTCCCTCTAAAGTGGTAAGGGAATTTAGGATTCTTTGAATTTCTTTGGATTCCGGCTCACTATGCGTGCTTGGCCGGAATGACAGTAAAGAATGCAACGAATTTTTAGACACCAAACTAGGATTAACTTCCCATACCTCACACGAAACGAAATGTCTATTTCCAGTTGCCTGGCTTTGGCAGATGAGTTTGACACTTGCGAGGCGTAGGTGTTAGTTTCGCTCGCGCCAGAGCGCAAAACGTTCGCCAGGGAGTTAAGCGATGAATATTGATTTTCACTGCCATTTTTATCCCGAAGAGTACTTGAAGAAACTGGAAGCCTCCAAAGGCGATGTCCGAATCGAAAAGAATGAAAAGGGAGAGAAAATTATTTTGAGCATGGGGGCCAAGGCCGGGCCTGTGACCGAAGACTTCTTCGATATCGAAGTAAGGCTGGACAAGATCAAGCAAAACAGGATCGATATGCAGATCCTGACGACGCCGCACCCTGGGATCGACCGCTTTTCATCGGACGAAAGCGCCGAGATGGCCCGAATTATCAACGACGGCCTTGCTCAGGTGATAAAAAAGTATCCAAAGAATTTTCAGGCTCTCGCCATGCTTCCGCTGATCGATACCAAGCTTGCTCTAAAAGAGCTGGACAGAGCTATCTTTGATCTTGGTCTGAAAGGTCTATGCATGCTGACCAATGTGGCGGGGCAAACGTCGGATTCCGATTTTCTCTTGCCGGTCTATGAGAGGGCACAAGCGCTTGGCGTGCCGATCTTCATTCATCCTACGACTCCCGTGGGCGCCCAGGTTATGAAGGAGTGGCGGCTTGCGATCATTCTTGGATTTGAGTTCGACATCATGCTGTCAGCGACGAGGCTTGCTTATTCCGGAATACTCGAGAGGTTTCCCGAGCTTAACTTTGTCATTGCCCACCTCGGAGCCGGCATACCTTTTCTCGTTGGAAGAATAGACCGGGGCTACCACGATCCGATGTGTGGCGTCAAAACGAAGAAGCCGACCTCCGAATACCTTAAGGATCTTCACACCGATGCGGTCTGCTTTTATAAGCCGACTCTCATGATGGCCTACGACTTTTTCGGCGCCGAAAGAATCGTTATGGGGAGTGACTTCCCGCTTCCCATCGGCGACCTGGAAGCTGCAGTTCCCAGCATCGAGCAAATGGACATCTCTGGAGACGAAAAAGAGAAGATCTTAGGCAAAAATGTCGAACGGCTCCTGAAGCTGAATGCTTAAATTGTTTCTGCCGCTTTAATGAAGACTCCCTAATAAAATGCCAACAGGGGTCAGTTGCTAACAATGAGTAGTGATAAACCTACGGCGCTGGTTACGGGTGCATCCACGGGAATCGGTCGAAGCGCGGCGATAGCGCTAGCGAAAAACGGCTACGATGTAGTCCTTAACTTCAGCCGCAGCCAGGATGCCGCCAATATTACGGCTCGCGATGCTGAAGCAATGGGTGCGCGGACACTCCTGTTTCGCTGCGATGTCAGCGATGATACCTGCGTGCGTGCGATGATCGCGGCCGTGGAAAAAGAGTTCGGCCGCCTCGACGTCCTGATCAACAACGCGGGAACCACCGTAGATGTCGAGCCCAGGAATCTGGAAGGAATGAAAGTCGAAGATTGGAATCGCGTCTTCAATGTCAACGTTCTCGGTTTGTTCCTCGTGACGCGTGCCGCCGTGCCGCTACTGAAAAAATCGCCCAACGGATGCATTGTGAACACGTGCAGCATTGCCGGCCTGAGACCCAGCGCGCAGCCATTGCCTTACGCTGCCAGCAAAGCCGCAGTGGCAAACCTGACCAAGACTCTTGCGAACGCCCTTGGACCTCAAATCCGCGTCAACGCGGTGGCACCGGGATGGATCGAAGGGGATTGGATGAGACGGACGCTGGCGGACAACTATGAGGGGTTGATGGCGCGCCGCGCGAAGTACACGCCGCTCAAACGCTGCTGCACTGAAGACGACGTAGCCGACAGCATGATGAGCCTAATTTTGCATAACCGCTTCGTCACCGGCGAGATCATTATCGTCGATGGCGGATTCTCTAGCACGACTTAAACTAATAGCACTGTTCAAAACGTTCAAGTCGTTCAAGCCGTTCAAAACGTTTTCAGAGGTTCAAGTAAAAAAATGTGGCAACTCGTTCGGATTCCGGCGTCTTGAACGCTTTGAACGATTGGAACGACTTGAACGCGACGAGCGCAGCGAGGAGTAAAGAGTGTTAGACGGCGTCGTTCGATTTCCTCCCGAGTTCGCGGCACGGTATCGCGCGAAAGGATACTGGGAAGATCGGTCGCTGCGGGA
>DASXSW010000658.1:0-6230 GCA_036505755.1 Binatia bacterium
TAATTCTTGACGTATTGCGAGGCGTCGTCATTTCGCGGCCGAGAACGCTGCGTCAGAGCGACCGCGTAGGAAACCACGAATTGTGACACCGGAACCTTGCGTACCAGTTCCTGGTAACGCAGGATCGCTTGGCCGTCCATGATTTTACGCGGCTCTGGCTTGCCGGTTGAAGTCGTTTGCATGACAATCTGGACTTCGTCGTCGAAGTCCGGGTAGCGAATCTCGATGTTGAGCATGAAACGGTCAAGCTGCGCTTCGGGAAGAGGATAAGTGCCTTCCTGCTCGATGGGATTCTGTGTCGCCAGAACGAAAAACGGCAGGTCGAGCGGAAACGTGGTGCCGCCGGCCGTGACCTTGTATTCCTGCATCGATTGTAAAAGCGCCGCTTGCGTCTTGGGCGGCGTGCGATTGATTTCGTCAGCGAGCAAGATGTTCGTGAAAATTGGCCCTTTGAGAAACTGAAAGGCACGTCGCCCGGTGGCGGCGTCTTCCTGTAAAATGTCGGTCCCGGTGATGTCGGAGGGCATCAGGTCGGGCGTGAACTGGACGCGGTTGAAGTCGAGGTCCAATATTTCGGCGAGCGTGCTGATGAGCAAGGTCTTTGCCAAGCCAGGGACGCCAACGAGCAGGCAATGGCCTTTGGCGAACAGCGCGATCAAGACCTCTTCGATGACTTTGTCCTGGCCGACGATGACCTTGCCGATCTCGCCGAGCATACTGTCACGTTTGGTGGCGAACTCCTCGATCTCTGCAATCTCGTGCTGCTGGATCTCCGTTGCTTCCATGGGTGTCCTTTTTTCAGTCGCTCAATTTCGGACGGTCAACTTGGTGAGCGTCGCTTTGGCTTGCTGGGCCTTTTCGTGCTCGCCCAGCGCGGCATACGCGTCGCCGAGCAATCGGTAGATGAGCGGGTTGAAAGGGTTGATCTGGATCGCTTCCTCGAGCGCGGCGCGCGCTTCCTTGAAGTTCTTCGATGCGTGATAGGCCCGGCCCAACTGCACGTAGGCATTGGCGTTGTCAGGGTCGACGTCCAAGGCCTGCTTGAAAAGTGGGCGCGCTTCGTCGGCGCGATTCATTTCGATCATCACTCGGCCGAGCTTGTTCAAGATGACCGGAGACTGGGGACTCGCCTCCAACGCCCGCTGGTATTCGTTGGCGGCGGCCGTGGCGCGCCCTTTAGCAAGCAATTGATCGGCAAGATGGGTGCGGTTGCGCGCGACGGCAGACTTAATTTCTCTCAGTTCCACAGCTTCTTCGTCTTCGCCCTGATCTTTTTTTACTTTGAACCTTCGCACCTGGCTGCCGGGGATTTCTTTTAGCCCTTTGGCTTTGAGAAAGCCTTTCCATTTCGCTTCAAACGCGTCGAAAGACATGCCGTAGACTTTTTCAATGGCTTCGGGAGTGGGCGTGTTATTCAAAGTCGCGAGCAATTCTCGCATGCCGGCGCGCCCTTTGCTTTGATTGATGAAGTCGATGGCCGACGCGGCTTCGGCGTATGCAAGCTGAACCTGTTCCGGCGTCTCCAGATAGATTAGCGAGGGCTCCATTTTCTTGAAACCAACGAATTGATTCTTTTCCAAAGCATGTACCAGCAGAGTCTGATTGGCTGGCGTGAGATAATCCTCGGCCGCGTCTTTGGAAGGGGCCGGCTTGCGCCAGCGGGTTTCATAAAAGCGTGCCATGCCTTCGTGCAGCCAAATAGGCGCCTGGTTGTTACTTAGGCTGACAATGGCATAGTGCTGATACTCGTGACTGAGGGAATCGAGCCAGCGATAGCCCAAGCTCAGAGCTCGCGGTGAAATGATCATCAGTTTGTTGAACTTGCAGACGCCGACGGCGCCAGTTTCCTCGATATCGCGCAGCGACAGAGTCGAGATCGCGTTGAAACTTGTCGCGTCCGGCGCGATCTCGATGCGCACTTTTTCTTTGGGATAAAAGCCGAGCTCGGCACCGGTGGTTTCATAGCTTTTCTCCAAAGTGTCGAGTGCGTGGGGTACGAGGATACCGTCGCGCTTATCGTCGACGAACAGGATAAAATGGGCGCTTTCATAGCGCTTGAGCAATTTGTGAACATCGACGGTAAGCTGGGAATGCAGCTTCAATGCCTGGCGTCGTTGGTTATTGGACTCGATCGCCAGCGCCCGGTCGAGAGTCGTTACCGCTTCCGCATAGCGGCCTTGATAAAACTTGACCCGGGCATCGAAATCCAACGCGGCCGCTGATTTGGGATTTTCTTTGAGCGCTTTTGCGGCAAACTCTTCCGCTTGCGCGATGTGCCAGGCATCCAAAAGCTCTTCTCCGGCTTTAAACCTGGGATCGACCTCCGCGGCGCGGGCCGGCACTGCCACAAAAAATGAAAACAGAAAAACGGAGAAAAACGCGACTCGGTACTTCAAGCGGGAATCACTCGGACAGGTTTTTAAAATAGCGCTCGATCTGGTCTTTCATCTGCGGCGGGACGCCTTGCTTGAGCGACTCGAGGATTTCCTCGCGGAAATTGCGCGGCGCTTTGTAATCGTCTTTGCCCGGCAGGCGGAATTTCTCCGTGTCCAGACCGGTGAAGCCGCTTTCAACGTCGAACTCCGGAAACTGCGGCATGCCCGGCAGCGGCGTTAGCGAGCCGAAGGGGAGAAATCGACCCTGGCGGAACAGGCGGGTCATCGGCATATTGCCGAGCTGGCCCCGCTGGGCCATCTGCTGCATGGCGGATTGCATCTGCTGTTGCGATTGCGAGAGACGATCCAAGGCCGAGCGCTCCGGCGGCACCGCGCCACGGGAGTCCAGTTGGCCGAGACGGTTTTGTGCGCTGCCCATGGAGTTTCCAGCCTCGCCGATGCTTTGGACGATTTTTGGATCGAGCTGCGGGAAGAGCTGAAAAAGAGATTCGAGTTTTTCATGCAGCGTCTGTGTGCGCTCTTTCAACACATCTTGGCGATGCGCCAGATCGCGCAGGTCGCGTTTTTCCGCGTCGGTCAGCGCCTTGGACGGTTCGTTCAGGAGGGCTTCGAGCTCGGACTTAATATCATCCAGGCTCTTATCCGCGCGCTGTGCACGGGACTCCTGCCTTGGCGCGCGCTTCTTGGCCAGCTCCTTGCGCGCGTGGCCGTCGCCTTCGTTGTAACCCGGAAAATCCTTGTCGCTCAACTTGGCGATAAGATTCCTCAGCAGTGCATTCATCGTCGCATCATCGAGGTTGGTCAGCAAGCTCGGGTCGTCGGGCCCTTCACGATCGGGAAAAAGTTCGGTCAGCTGGCCGAGCTCGGCAATGGCTTTTTCAAGGAAACGATCGAGCTTGTTCTTAAGAGCGGCATCGCGCTCGGTCAAAGCGGAATTGTTCATGCCTTCGGTTTTGGACAAAATCTCCTGCTGTTCGCGGGCGATCTCCTGAAGCTCATTGCTCTGTCGCTGCATTTCACCTTGCATTCTGCCCATGCCTGAATTCATTGCGGAGCGCTGCGCGTTCTGTAATGCGGCAACCATTTGCGCCATTTGGTTAAATAGTTCTCGGGCCAGCTGACGCGCCCCTTCGATATCGCCCTGCATGAGTTTTTTTCGAATCTCGTCCAGCGCGCGGAACATATCCTGGAACCCTAGGCCCTGCATCGCTTCCGGATTCATGAAGTCGTCTGGCATTTGCTGTGCCAGCTGCGACAGCGCCTGCTGTAAAGAGGCGAGAGTATTTGCCATCTCGGAGATTTGCTTCATGATCGCGTCGAGGTTTTTATCCCCGCTTTGCATTTTCTCGAGCGCTTCCATCAGGCGCTCTTGGCTACGCGCCAGATCTTGCGCCGTCGATGCGAGTTCTTGGGCTTTCATCCGTTTGCCGATGTCTTCAGAAAGAAGCGACATGCGCTCCAGTTCGGCGGAGATCTCGTCGCGGGCTTTCATTTGCTGATCGCGCGTCGCCGCTTGTTCTTGCTTTCTCAGCAAATCGTCCTTGGTGAATTCAAGATTGCGCTTGAGCGCCTCCAGATCGGACCAGGTCGCGAAATCCGACATGCGGTCTTTTTCCGTGCGGCGCATGATCTCTTCGGTACGTTTGACCGCGTCGGCGAGGTTTTGTTCAAATTTCTGGTCGGTTTCCTTCGACGGGGCGGTAGGCTTTTCTCCCGGCACCGGGGTTTCGAGATGGTCGCCGAGCAGATCGACCATGCGCGAGTTTAGGTCCCGGATCAAATCCGCGACTTGTTGATGCTCACCTTTGAGATTTTTGAGTTTCAATCGAACCGAGCGGGATGTGCCGATCTTGGGACCGGAGATCGTGTCGTTGTCAAAAACTTGCAGAAAAAAGATCGCTTCCTCACCGTCCCGTAGCGCCAATCGACCAAGATCCCATTTGTACTGGTCGCGCACGATCAACCGCTTCGTTTCGTCTCTTTGCAGGCTGATCTTCTCTTCCCGATCGCCGATTTTGGTCACCAGAGTGATTTCCCCTAGGCCGAAGTCATCACGCGCGCTGTATTCGAGGGTGAGGATTTCATCGCCGTTGATTTCCAGGTCTTCCGTGGGACGGAGGAGATCGACGGTGGGAAAACCGTCCGGCTTTACTTTGAGCTCGTAAGCGATCGGAGAATTGCGAAAGCCATGGACGTCTTCCACGTGGATTCGGTAAGATTGCGATTGAAAGAGCACGAAATTTGCCTGCAGCTTGCGCCCGTCAATTTTCAGCGGGATTTTTTTGCCGTCATCCATGACAATTTCCGCCTTGACCACGTCCTTGGTCGTCACCGCGTCGAGGCGCAACGTTGAACCTTTAAGTCCTTCGATGCTGCCTTCGGCAGTCGAGACCGAGGCCAGGCCCGTGTAAGCGGGGGGATACAGAATCAGCTGGACGTTGGCGATTTCCGGCGGATCGATGGCCTCGGCGGTATACACGGCGGAAGAAAATTGCCCGGTGGCGGCGCGGTAGCTGAGAGTTTTTTCCAGGCGGGCGATTTTGGCGCTGAACTTACCGCCGCCGAGATTTTCCATGGAAATTTTTTCTTCTCCGCTCGGTTCGCCGCGGTCATTGGCGCCGGTCCAGGTGATGAATTTCAGAGATTCGGGAAGCGCGCCGGACGTCTGCGCTTGGATCGTCACCGCAGAGCCGCGCACCACCCGCAAACCCTTTGGCTCAATTTCGATCGAGGTCTTCGTCGGCGGCAAGTGATCCAACGGACGGGTCAACATGCTGATCGTGCCGCTCACCCAAGATGGGTTGAAAAGCACCATGGCCGATACTGGCAGCAGGAGAAATCCCAGCAATCGCAAACTCGTTTTCAACCGCTGGGTGTCGAGCAGATCATCGACTTGAAGCCCGGCGATCTGTTTTCGGGTGGCGCGCAACAGCGCGAGAACCATCGAGGCGGAAAACCCCGGCGCGGTTCTCGCTCCAGCGACCTGGGGGTATAGTTGCAGCGAATTGATTAAATTGTTGCGCAGTTTGGGTTGTTTCTGCTCGATGTAAAGCGCGGCTCGTTCTTGCGACAGCCGGCGGAGAAAACGGCCAAGCGACCAGCCGATCGCTCCGAGCAACACCAACCCGGTGAGCAGGCTGTAGGCGAGCGGCGCGTAAGGCAAAAAATTCTTTAGCTGTTCGATGCCGGGTCCGAGCGCAAAGAGAAGCAGCGCGCAAATTGCCGTCAAGCAGAGTCCTTCGACTCCTTGAAGGAGCTTGAAGCGGCGGATGAAGCGCCTCAAAAACGAAGACAGCTCTTGGAATTCTTCCTGTCCCATTTTGACAAACAAAAAGCATCTTATCCCCGATAAAAGGGCTTGTCTATCCCGCGAGTTGAATTTTCGACGAGTGGCAACACAGGGCGCGTTGTGCTATGCAAATTTGAATTACGTGAGCCCAACAGAAAGGAATCGTTAGCGAGAATGGATAACTTGGAAACCCAACGCCTGGATCTGCACGAAGGACATGAAGACGAGTTTGGCGATGAAAGCGAAGAAATGCTCATGGACGAAGAGCATCCGATGTGGCGGTCGGAGCGAATTACGCTCAATTCCGTCGGCATCGACATCGGTTCATCGACTTCGCATCTGATATTTTCGCGACTGACCTTGCGCCGTCAGGGAGTAGCGCTGTCGAGCCGGTTTGTCGTCATCAATCGCGAGATCATCCACGAATCGCCGATTCTTTTGACCCCTTACGTCGATAAGACCACCATCGATACCAACAAGCTCGGCGATTTCATCCATGAGGCTTATCGCAACGCCAACCTGACGCCGGAGGATATCGACACCGG
>DASXSW010000659.1:0-10169 GCA_036505755.1 Binatia bacterium
GTCCACCGAGCAGCGCGGTGGCCTAATCCCATGGAGGTCAGGAACGGAAATGGCGCGGTGGGAACGCGATATGGAGCGCATGCTCGGCAATTTCTTTTCAGGCAGGGCGGCTCATCCCCTGTTCGATGAGAGATCGTGGCCGGGTAGTGATTTGGGGATCGCGGAACCGAAAGTCGACCTCTACGAGGAGAAGGATCAGATCGTCGTCAAAGCGGAAATGCCGGGAATGACCAAGGACAATATTCAGGTTTTCCTTTCGGACAACATCTTAACGATCAAAGGCGAGAAGAAAAAAGAGGAGGAGGAAAGCGACAAGGATTATTACCGCTCTGAGCGTGTTTACGGCGCTTTTATGCGCAGCTTGCCGCTGCCTACGGAGGTCAACCCGGAAAAGATCCACGCCGCGTTTAAGAATGGAGTATTAGAGGTTCGCCTACCAAAAAGTGAAGAGGCAAAGAAAAAAGCGATCAATGTAAAAGTACAAGGTTGACGAGCGCGGCTGCACGGCTGGATGCGTAGTTCGATTAGTTGGTTCATTCAACAGACTTAAAACAATAGAAAGCGAGGTAAGAAAAATGGCGAGATGGGATCCGTTTGAGGGAATGGAGGCATTACGCAACGAAATTGATCAGGTCTTTAACCGAGTTGGCCCCCAGTTTACACCAATGTTCCGGACGGCCTTTTTACCCGGCCGGGGCGCGCGCGAGTATCCGTTTATCAATCTTTATGATGATCAGAATACCGTGTACGTCGAAGCGCTGGCGCCAGGCGCGGATCCGGCATCGTTCAACATTTCGGTTGCCGGAGATACGCTGACTCTGTCCGGTGAAAAACCTCGAGCGCCGGGAGAGATAAAGCCCGAGGCATTCCATCGGGAAGAGCGCGCGGCAGGCAAGTTTGTTCGCAGCATCGACCTCCCGGTAGACGTCGATGAGACTAAGGTGAAAGCCGAATACAAGAACGGGCTTTTATTGGTGCACTTGCCCAAGTCAGAGAAAGCAAAACCACGGCAGATCAGCGTCCAGGTGGCTTGAAGTCCAAGCAAAAGAATTATTCATTATTAAGGAGGAGGTAATTATGCCGGAGAAAACAGTAGCGACGACGAGTGGAAAGCAGGCCGCGACAGCAGCAACGGGTCGAGAAAGGACGCGTGATCAAGAGCGATACATTCAACCGCCCGTCGATATCTATGAAAAGCCCGAAGGCTTGGTATTGCTCGCTGACCTGCCGGGCGTCGGACCAGGCGACCTCAACGTGCGCCTCGAAGACAATATTCTGACGATTCAAGCGAAGGCCCAACATGCGATCACGGCCGAGCCGATTTACCGTGAGTTCGAGCTGAGCAATTTTTTTCGGCAGTTCGAGCTTTCCGATCAAGTCGATCAAGGGAAGATCACGGCTCGACTCAACCATGGAGTGCTGATACTGGAGCTGCCCAAAGCCGAAAAGGCCAAACCACGGCAGATCACGGTGCAGGTGGAAAAAGCGGCAGCCTGACAATCGGCAAAGGCGGAGTTTCTAGTTCCTAGTTTCACGTTTCTAGTTGAAAGAAACCAAAATAAGCAAACGAGAAAGATACAGCCGAAAAAATCGTGCGGTCGACGAAAGTATGACTGGCCATGCTGCGAAAGAGTTATTACCTCACGTTGGGAGTTCCGCGTAACGAGAGCGCGGGGGGCATCCGGCAAGCTTTCCATGAAATCGCAAAACGTTATCATCCGGACCGCGTGGGTGCCGATCGTTTGCGTTTTTTCCAGGAAATTGTCGAAGCCTATCGCGTCCTGGGTGATCCGGAGCGGCGCAGGGATTATGATCGGCGTTTGTCTCAAGCAGACCTCACACCTGCGCCGCTGACGCCTGTACTGGAGACCGGTCGAGGGGAGTTGCCTCTAGCAATATCGGTTCTGCGCACTCTTGCCATCAAGGACGCGCCTTTCGAGGCAGCGCTGGCTCGAGTGAGTGGGAGTCTTACGACCGCCGAAGTCAGGTCGAAGGAATATTGCGAAGGCCTGAACACGGCTGTGGTCCTGTCTCCCGATGAGGCTGTCCAAGGCGGCATTATCCTTCTTGCCGTTCCCAGCTGTTCGCCTTGTGATCGATGCGGCGGATCCGGCCGCGATGGTCTGTTTCCGTGCACGCCGTGCGACGGAGAGGGGCTCATCGAAGAGCAAGAAACGGTGCGCGTCCAGGTATTGCCTTCGGTGGGAGACGGTACCGTGATGAATGTGCCACTACGCGGATTGGGTATTCACAATTTTTATCTGCGGTTGCATATCCGCGTCGGCGCGGAAACATCGCCTTAGCTTGTTTTACCTGATCGGTAACGAGGCATGGCTATTTAAACGACGAGCTCGAGATCGAGACTTTCGTCCACCGGGTTTGGGTGTGGAAGCGGGACTTTAGCGGACGTAGAACTAATTGCGCTTCGGTGAAGCGGAGCGGTCTCTGGTAGTCGAAACGGCGAAGAACCTGCGGCCGACAAGCGCAGGAAGATTTTAAAAAAAGAGGAGGAGTTTATATGGCAAAGGCAGTAGGGATAGACCTCGGAACCACAAATTCTGTGGTCGCCGTGATGGAGGGCGGAAAGCCCACCGTCATCATCAACAGTGACGGGAGCCGCCTCACTCCGTCGGTCGTCGCCTTTACTAAAACGGGCGAGCGATTGGTCGGCCAGATTGCCAAGCGTCAGGCGGTGCTCAATCCTGAGAACACCATTTACTCGGCTAAACGATTCATTGGACGCCGCTACTCCGAGGTCCAATCGGAGATCAAAAACGTTCCCTACAAGGTCGTTGCGGGTCCGAACGACGCCGTGCGCTTTGAAATCACGGGCAAGCAATACGCGCCCGAGGAAATTTCCGCCCTGGTGCTGCGCAAGCTCGCCGACGATGCGTCGAAGTACCTCGGCGAAAAGGTCAATGACGCGGTCGTCACCGTGCCGGCCTATTTCAACGACGCGCAGCGGCAGGCGACCAAAGACGCAGGCAAGATCGCTGGGCTCAACGTGCTGCGCATCATCAACGAGCCCACCGCCGCGGCGCTCGCCTACGGCCTCGACAAGAAAAAGAACGAAACGATACTGGTGTTCGATCTCGGCGGCGGCACGTTCGACGTTTCAATACTCGATGTCGGCGACGGCGTTTTCGAAGTCCATGCGACCGCGGGCGACACGCATCTCGGTGGCGACGATTTCGACAAACGGATCGTCGACTGGGTGGCCGAAGAGTTCAAGCGCGATCAGGGCATCGACCTGAGAAAAGACCGCCAGGCCTTGCAGCGGCTGATCGAAGCCGCCGAGAAGGCCAAGATAGAGCTTTCGAGCGCGCTCGAAACAACCATCAGCTTGCCCTTCGTCACAGCCGACGCATCCGGACCCAAGCACCTCGAAATGAAGCTCACCCGCGCCAAATTCGAGCAGCTCACGGCAGATCTGGTCGAGCGCTGCATCGGCCCGGTCAAACAGGCTCTGGCAGACGCCAAGATCACCGAGCGCGACATCGACGAAGTGATCCTCGTCGGCGGCGCGACGCGTATGCCGGCGGTGCAAGCCCTGGTGCGTCGCCTGACCGGCGGCAAGGAGCCCAACCAATCGGTCAACCCGGACGAGGTCGTCGCCGTCGGCGCAGCGATCCAGGCCGGGGTGCTGTCCGGCGAGGTGAAAGACGTCCTGCTGCTCGACGTGACGCCGCTCTCGCTCGGCGTGGAGACGCTCGGCGGAGTGATGACAAAGCTCATCGAGCGTAACACGACCGTGCCGGTGCGTAAGTCGGAAACCTTCTCGACTGCGGAGGACAACCAGTCGGCGGTCGACATCCACGTGTTGCAGGGTGAGCGCGAGCTAGCGCGAGATAACCGCACGCTCGGCAACTTCCGGCTCGAAGGTATTCAGCCTGGTCCGCGCGGCGCGCCGCAGATCGAAGTCAGCTACGACATCGATGCGAACGGGATCTTGACCGTTACCGCCAAAGACAAACAGACCGGCAAAGAGCAAAAGATCACGATCTCGGGATCCACGCAGTTGTCAAAGGAAGAGATCGAGCGCATGGTCAACGAGGCTCAGGCGCATTCCGCAGAAGACCGCAAGCGGCGCGAAGAGGTCGAAGCCCGCAACACTGCCGACTCGGTCGCCTATCAGGTGGAGCGGCAGTTGCGCGATCTCGGTGACCGCGTGCCCGTGAACGAGAAAGCGCGCGCCGAGCAGTTGATCTCCGAGATTCGCGAGCTGGTGAAAAACAACTCGACCGATGTTGCGCGGCTGCGCCAGCTCGCAAATGACCTGCAGCAGTTGGCTTATGGTTTGGCCTCGGCGGCTGAGAGCCAACAGCCTCCACCGGGCGGGCAAGCCGGTGGACGGGGCGGCGCGCAGCCAGGGGGTAGCCAGACGGGCGGCGGTGATGACGTGATCGACGCGGAATTCAAAGAAACCTAGGACGTAGGGGCGACCCTCCGTGGTCGCCCGAGAAAGGGCAGGCACAGAGGCCTGCCCCTACATGTGCGACCATGGAAGCAACAAACGAAAACAAAAATCGCGTGACGGGCGATGAGCCATCTGAAATTGCCCGGCTTCAAGAAGAGTTACGTCGCGAACATGACATGTACTTAAGGGCGCTCGCCGATTTTGATAATTATCGGCGCAGGGTCGAACGCGACCGTTCGACCGCGGCGCGCAGCGGCAAACGTGACATCGTGCTGCCGTTGCTCGACATTTTGGACGGCTTTGACCGAGCGCTCAGCCACATAGGCGATCAGTCTTCTTCGGTCGCTCAGGGCCTGCAGGCGCTGCACCGAAAACTGCTGGCCCTGCTCGAAGCGCAAGGCGTCACTCCGTTTCAAAGCGTCGGCGAAGTTTTCAACCCCGAGCTGCACGACGCCATTGGGTCGGTTGAGAGCGATGAGTTTGAATCGGGCGCAGTCGCGGACGAGGCGCAGCGCGGCTATCGTTGGGGCGAGGAGGTACTCAGGCCGGCCCGCGTCCGAGTGGCGCGATGACGCCGAACAAAAGCGCAGAGGGCTATTGGAGTATGGGAGTATTGGAGTGTTGGGTTTTAAATCCATTACTCCATTGCTCCACCACTCCAGTACTGCGCTCTTATACACTACGGCGAAGCGACTCAGCAGCCTGCTGCCGACCGTCCTATGGCCGTCCAGTTTAGAGATTACTATGAAGTTCTCGGGGTTTCTAAAACCGCGACCGAGGACGAGATCAAGTCGGCGTACCGCAAACTGGCGCGCAAGTATCACCCTGACGTCAATCCAGGAGATAAGTCCGCCGAAGAGAAGTTTAAAGAATTAAACGAGGCATACGAAGTTCTTTCCGATGCTGACAAACGCAAGAAATACGACGCCCTTGGGCCGAACTGGAAAGCGGGTGAAGAGTTCCGGCCGCCGCCCGGCTGGGAAGGCGTGAACGTCGAGTATGGCGATTTCGGCGACATATTCGGCGGAGGCAGGAGTGCGGGCGGATTTAGCGATTTTTTCGAGAGCCTGTTCGGCGGCGGACGCCGGACCGGACGCCGGGGTGCCGGCTTCGCGATGCGCGGTCAGGATGTCGAAGCGGAAATCCCGCTGACCCTCGAGGAGGCGCATCGCGGCGTAAAGCGCACCATAACCTTGCAGGTCACTGAGCCTTGCCCGGATTGTCGAGGGGCCGGTTCCAAAGATAGTAAGACCGTTTGTTCGACCTGCCGAGGCGCAGGCGCCATACGGCGCCCGAAGTCGATTGAGGTCACGATTCCGCCGGGCGTCCGTGATGGCTCGGTGATTCGATTAGCCGGCCAAGGCGAGCCGGGGGCCAACGGCGCGTCTGCAGGCGATCTTTTTCTCCGTGTGCGGCTTCACCCCCATCGCTTGTTCAGCATCGTCGGTGACAACGATGTTCAGATCGAGCTGCCGGTTGCGCCGTGGGAAGCGGCGCTGGGAGCGAAAGTATCGGTTCCAACGCTCGATGGGCCGGTGGAGTTGAAGATTCCTCCCGGCGCGCAAGGAGGCCAGAGGCTCAGATTGCGCGGACGCGGATTAAACATACGCGGCGGCGGGCGCGGCGATCAATACGTGAAGCTCAAGATCGTCATTCCGCCCAAGCCGGGTCCAAAAGAAAAAGAGCTTTTTGAAAAGCTCGCGGCCGAGTCGCGCTTCAATCCACGCGAGTTAATGACGGGAGGTTGATGATGGCGGCCCAGCGATACGAAATCGTGCTCTGTCGGCAGGAGCCGCAGCACTTGACGCTCGAGACTCTGGCTGCGCAGGCCGGACTCCATCCCGCGCTGGTCGAGCGCTTCGTCGAGCTCGGGCTGATAGAGCCCGTCCAGTGGCAAGGCGCCACGTTGCTTTTCGATGCTTCCGCGGTGCCGCGACTGCGCACGATCGGCAGGCTCCGCGAATCTCTGGGGATCAACGTCGCCGGGGTAGCGGTGATCATGGATTTGCTTGATCGGTTCTGCGCCCTGCAGCGCGCCAACGAATCGCTGCATAGCCGGCTATAAAGAAAGGTTCAAAGTTCAAGGTCCAATGTCCGAAAACGAATCACAACTTTGAACTTGGAACATTGAACTCAGTCAGCAGAGGAGAATTTAAATGGACATCAACCGCTTTACGCAAAAGGCTCAAGAAGCCATCAGCTCGGCACAAACCAAAGCGGCTCGTTACAGCCACCAACAGGTTGACGTTGAGCATTTGCTGGCAACTCTACTCGATCAGGAAAACGGGCTGGCAACCTCGATTCTGAGTAAGAGCGGAATCAATGTTGACAGTTTCAAACGCCGCCTCGAGCAGGAGCTCGAGCGCATGCCGAAGGTATCGCAGGGCGGAGGCGCGCCGGACCAGATTTACATAACGGGACGTTTGAATCGCCTGCTCGCACAGGCGGAAGAAGAAGCTAAAAAAATCAAAGACGAATATATTTCCATAGAGCATCTGCTGCTGGCGATGACCGACGACGGCGGTTCGGCTGGGCGCCTCCTTAAGGAGTTTGGCGTCACGCGCGAGAAATTGTCGGGGGTTTTGAAAGACATCCGCGGCAACCAGCGGGTTACCTCGCAGAATCCGGAAGCGACCTATGAAGCACTCGGCAAATATGGCCGCGACTTCACCCAGTTAGCCGCGCAAGGAAAGCTCGACCCGGTGATCGGCCGCGACGAGGAAATTCGCCGCGTGATCCAGGTGCTCTCCCGGCGCAGTAAAAATAACCCCGTGCTCATCGGCGACCCCGGCGTTGGAAAAACGGCCATCGTCGAAGGGTTGGCCCAGCGCATCGTGAACGGGGATGTACCCGAGAGCCTCAAAAACAAAAAGGTCATCGCTTTGGACATGGGCGCGCTGATTGCCGGGGCAAAATATCGCGGCGAGTTCGAAGAGCGGCTCAAAGCCGTACTGAAAGAGGTTCAGGAGTCTCAGGGCGAAATCATTCTCTTCATCGACGAGCTGCACACGGTAGTGGGCGCGGGAGCGGCCGAGGGTTCCATGGATGCCTCGAACCTGCTTAAGCCTCTGCTGGCGCGCGGCGAGCTGCGCTGCGTCGGCGCCACGACCTTGGATGAATACCGAAAGCACGTCGAAAAAGACCGCGCGCTGGAGCGCCGATTCCAGCCCGTCTTCGTCGATCAACCCAGCGTCGAGGATACCATCTCGATCCTCCGGGGATTGCGCGAGCGTTACGAAGTGCACCACGGTGTGCGTATCAAAGATGCCGCGCTGGTGAGCGCGGCCGTGCTCTCGCACCGTTACATCAGCGACCGTTTCTTGCCGGACAAGGCCATCGATCTCGTCGACGAGGCGGCCGCCAAGCTGCGAACGGAGATCGAGTCGATGCCGACGGCGCTCGACGAAGTCTCGCGGCGCGTCATGCAGCTGGAGATCGAACGGGAGGCGCTGCGCAAAGAGAGCGATGCGGCCTCGCGCGACCGCCTCACCAAACTGGAGAAAGAGCTCGCCGACTTGAAATCACAGCAACAGGAGCTTCGCGCTCGTTGGGATACCGAAAAACAAGCCGTCACTCGTCTGCGCAGCCTGAAAGAGGAGATCGAAAAGACCAAGACGGCCATGGAGCAAGCCCAGCGCGAATATGATTTGAACCGCGCGGCTGAGCTCAAATACGGCAAATTGGCCCAGCTAGAACAACAGTTAGCCGAAGAGGAAAAACGACTGCGCGAAAAGGGAAACATGCAGTTGATCAAAGAAGAAGTCGACGAGGATGACATCGCGGCGGTGGTATCGCGCTGGACCGGGATTCCGGTCTCGCGCTTGCTCGAAGGCGAAAAAGAAAAACTGCTCCAGCTCGCCGAACATCTGCATAAGCGCGTCGTCGGCCAGGATGAAGCCGTGGACGCTGTGGCCGACGCGGTGATTCGCGCGCGCTCCGGCCTCAAAGATCCTAACCGCCCCATCGGCTCGTTTATTTTTCTCGGTCCCACAGGAGTCGGAAAAACAGAGCTGGCCCGCGCGTTGGCCGAGTTCATGTTCGATGACGAGAAAAACATGATTCGCGTGGACATGTCGGAATATCAGGAACGGCACACGGTGGCTCGGCTTATCGGCGCTCCGCCCGGGTACATAGGCTACGAAGAAGGCGGCCAGCTAACCGAAGCGGTGCGGCGGCGGCCCTACTCGGTAATTTTGTTCGACGAAATCGAGAAAGCACATGGGGACGTTTTTAATATCTTGCTCCAGATCCTTGACGATGGTCGGCTCACCGACGGCCACGGTCGCACCGTGGATTTCAAGAACACGGTGGTGATCATGACCTCCAACGTCGGCAGCCATCTGATTCTCGCTTACCGCGGCGGCGACGATCCCGAATCGTTCGAGCAGATGAAAAAAGAGGTGCTCGAGGTGCTGCGCCAGCAGTTCCGGCCTGAGTTTCTCAATCGCGTTGATGAGATCGTGGTGTTCCACAGTCTATCGCGAGAGCACTTGAAACAGATCGTGGATATCCAGCTCGAGCGGCTGCGAGCGCGTCTGGCCGAGCGTCACATCGTGCTGGAGCTTACGGAGCGGGCAAAGGAGCACTTGGTGTTGGCGGGTTACGATCCGAGCTACGGCGCCCGGCCACTGAAACGAGTGATCCAGAAAGAACTGGAGACTCCTTTGGGCCGGTTGTTACTCAAGGGTGATATCAAAGACGGCCAAACGGTGAGCGTTGACTTCGACCGCGCCAGTGGCGCGCTAAAATTCACGGAGAGCCGGACGGCCGCAGAGCAAGATGATGGTAAATCGAGAAAGCGCGCCTCGGCGGCGTAGAGATGCAAGACTGGAGTGATGGAATGCTGGAGTTATGGAGTGTTGGGTTAAGACGCATCACTCCATTACTCCACCACTCCAGTAACCCATAGGAGAAAATTGCCGTGATCCCAATTCGCGACACGATTCCTGCTAAGAACAAGGCCTTCGGCTTGCCGATCGCCTTGAGTTGAGCAACAAACTCGTCCGCTAACACGTTAGTTTTCTGCTTCGAGCTCATGCTTCCCGAGCCAGTGGCCGATTACACGATCTTCTTGAAAGAACCGGCCGTGTAGTTCGGATTGCTCCACTGGTTGATGATCTGCGTTGCCGCGCAGCCTGTAAGCAGCAGCAATAGAAAGTCCCGTTTTGGAAAGATTGGGTAGTGGTTCATTTTCAATTCACCATGACTCTTAAAATCGAGAAAGATTCCTCGCTTTGCTCGGAATGACAACTACATAAGCCATGTGTCATCTCGAACAAAGTGAGAGATCTTTCCCCAAACTGAACCACTACCAAAGATTGTTATGATAACGATCACTCTCCTTCGGCAATGTAAAGCCAAGTTATTTTTTGGCTGTGCAATCACCGAGCCGAAGAAATTATCGTGATGCGATTTTCTAAGCCCTCCCGGGGAACTATTTCTTGTTCATTCGACTAACGAGAATCCGCAAATTCATGATAATTCGCAATTCGTCATAGTATTTTTCCTTGTTCTCCACGTCTTGGGATTGGCCTCCGACTTGCGCCGTCATGTTTCAAGGTATTCCGTGTCCGACTGGCGAAGGGACTGCGAAAGACAGTTCTGTCGGCAGGAGCGAAAAATGGATTTGCACAAGTGGACTTGTGTAATTGACTTATTTGGCAAGAACTACGACGGGACTATGCCGAGTATCGTATTTGCCTGTGACGAGACTTGGTTAGGGCTCTTTCCGGTAGCGCCGCCAAATCCTCCC
>DASXSW010000660.1:0-9070 GCA_036505755.1 Binatia bacterium
AATGTCGCTGCTAATAGTGGACTATCTGAAAGCTTTTGGCTGGGGGTTGGTGGGTGCCGTTACGATGGCTATTTCTCTCTGGATCTTGTTGCGGGTCTTCACCTGGCTCACACCCGTGGACGAGTGGGAGGAGCTGAGAAAGGGAAACCTGGGGATTGCCATTGTCATGGCTGCTGTGATTATTGGGTTTGCGATTGTGGTCGGGTCAATGGTGGCCCCTCCACCTATTGCTTCGGTTACTCCGTAGCCTGTTAACCCTGATTCAAATTAATCAGTCCAAGCTATAATTAGCAATCGCGGAATCGGAACCAGAGGACGATTGATCAACGGCCTGCGGTCTAATCCGACAAACCTATTTCTTCAGCTCCCGGCCGAGCAGGCGGAGGATTTCGTTGAATTGACGCTGCATGGCGATCATCTGCTCGCGCATATTTAGCGCCACTTCGGCGCCTTCCAGATTCACTCCCATTTCTGCGATCAGCAGATGGGCGACGCGCACGCGATCGACTTGATCGATGGGATAAAGTTTCTGACTGCGCCGCACGATCGGCGAGATCACCTTTTCCTGTTCCAAGCGCATGACGAACTTTTTATCAACCCGGCAGATTTTAGTGACCTCGGTTATACGGAGATATTTTCGCGGCATTCTTCTACTCTCCCTCTACAGCCGCACGTCTTTGCGCACGTCTTCGCCGTAAGCCTGGTCGATCTTTTCGATAACGTCGTGGGCAACCTCATCCTTCGGCACACGCACCATAAGTCGCAGATACAAATCACCGGCTGGAGTTTGGCCGTGGGCGGCGACTCCCTTGCCTTTGATCCGCAGCTGCTGGCCGCTCTGCGCACCGGCTGGAATTTTGACCTTGATCGTTCCACCGGGTGTCGGCACTTCCACCTCGGCGCCGCGAACCGCTTCGCCGACCGTGATCGGCAGTTCCATCGTCAAGTCTCTACCCGATCGCGTGAGTATCGGATGCGGCCGGATACGTGGAACAATGTAAAGGTCTCCCGCTGGTCCGCCGCGAACTCCCGCTTCCCCTTTGCCGCGCAGACGAATGCGCTTTCCCGGGTCGGCTCCGGGTGGAATATTGACGCGAATCGTATCCGGCCGCAGCACGCGACCGCTGCCGCCACATGCCGCGCAGGGATCGCCGGGCAATTGTCCAGTCCCCATACAGCGGGGGCAAGTCTGGCGAAACTGCAGCGGTCCTTGTACCACTGATTTGCTGCCGCTGCCCTGACACTCGGGGCAAGTCGTTGGCTTGCTGCCGGCTTTCGTCCCCGTGCCGTTGCAGACTTCACAGGAGACGAGCCGCTGAAGCGTTATCGACGTTTGAAAGCCGCGCACGGCGTCGAGAAAATCGATTTCCATGCTCGACTCGATGTCCTGGCCGCGCATCGGCCCGCGTTGCGCTCTCGGGCCTGCTCCGGACATGCCACCGAGACCGGCGAAAAGGTCGCCAAGATCGTCTACGTTAAATTCGTAAGCGCCGCCCGCGCGCGCAGACTGCTCGTGCCACTGCTGATAGCTCCGCGCCTTTTCGGCATCAAAACCAGCGGCAAGGCCTGCTTCGCCGAATTCGTCATATAGCTTCTTTTTCTTTTCGTCGCTCAGGACGTCATAGGCAACCGACAGATCCTTAAACTTGTTCTCGGCGTCTTTGTTTCCCGGATTGATGTCGGGGTGATACTTGCGCGCGAGCTTGCGGTACGCCTTACGGATATCAGCGTGGGAAGCACCGCGTTCGACGCCGAGGATCTGGTAGTAATCGCGGTCCGCCATGTATCTCTAAAATAACCACGAAGCTGCGAGTTGCAAGAGAATTGGTGGCGCCTGCCATTGGCCTTGGCTCGATCCACCGATATGCGCGCCGATTATTCGCACGGCGTCATTGGAATTAGCAGTGTCATCCTATATGGTAACCTTATCCTGGTTGCTACCCTCCGAAGTGAATCCAGCTCGCAATCCAGAGTCAAAGTATTCCGCCACGAATAGGTGATTTCATCCGAGTCTTTTTAATTCACATTCGCGACCCTCAGTTCTACGCTCTTCCCGCGGCGACTCGTGGCAAGAACGGCAACATCCGGGTCATGGGTTTTCCGCCGATCGGCATCATGTCGCTCTCTGCTGTGCTCAAACGCGCCGGCCATGAGTGTGTGATGTTCGACCAAGCCAATCCGCAGACACCCAACGAAGTGATCGTCGAGGAGATCCGCAGACAGCGACCCGAGTTGGTCGGATTGAGTTTTTTGAGCACCACGAGTTATCCTTACGCTAAGATTCTCGCCCGTCAGGTTCGCGCTGCCGATGCCCATGTACGACTGGCGTTCGGCGGGGTGTTCGCAACCCTCAATGCCCAACTCGTCAAGCTCCAGTGCCCGGAGGTAGACTTCGTTTGCCGTGGTGACGGCGAACAGCTCATTCTCGATTTGCTCGAGAGGCTGGATGATCCCGACGACGTGGCGGGTGTTACCTGGACCAAGGATGGCCGCCCGGTCCACAACCCGAACCGAACGCTGGACCGCGCTCTTGATCAGTGGCCGTTCCCGGACAGAGAAAGTTTGCCTTTGGATTTTGTCGAATCGATGCCGCTCGATGTGCCGGCTGTTCTGTCGATGGAGCGCTTTACCACCATGCAGACATCACGCGGATGTCCTTGGCCGTGCGTGTTCTGCGATATCCCGATCTTCAACGAAGGGAAGTGGCGCGCGCGCAGCCCGCAGCACGTTGTCGACGAGTTCAAACATTTGCAGGCGCAGGGCTATGGCGCCGTGTACTTCGTCGATGACCATTTTCTCCTGCAGCCCAAACGCATCGAAGCCATCTGCAAAGGCATCAACGACGCCGGGGTCACCATCCAGTGGGGCTGCGAGGGACGGGTCGATTCCACCGCGCAACACCTATTTCCCGCCATGGCCGAGGCCCACTGCCGCACACTGATGTTCGGCATCGAAAGCGGCAGCCAGAGAGTGCTCGACAGGTTGAAGAAAGACCAGACGCTGGAGCAGGTTGAAGGCGCGGTAAGTAACGCCAAACGGGCCGGTATCGAAATCGTCCACGGCTTCTTTGTCGTCGGCAGCCCCGATGAGACCGTCGCGGATATGCGCGCCACCTTCGACTTCGCTTCTAAGCTGCGGCTGGACACTTTCGGCTTCAACCGGTTGTGCGTTTACCGCGGCACACCGTTATGGCAGGAATACGTGGACCGCGGCTTGGTTGACGAGGCAAACGATTGGTACAAGTATTTCAAATGTTCGGAGATCGATCCGACTTGCCTGCCCGGGGAGGCGATCAATGCCGAGCGCACGGCTGGTTTGAAGCGGCTGTTCCGCTATAAGCTGACGCATTACCCGGTCCAGACGTTTCGATTGCTGCGGCGCTTCATGCGTTACATGCGATTTCGCGATGTTGTCCACTTGATCATCAAACCGTTCCTCGGACAAAAGCAGGGACCGACCAAAAATGAGGTGCTGTCGCGCGCCGTCGAGCATGGAGCGCTGAAGGAAGCGGCGGCGAGGCTGACGACCGTTCCCGACGAGTTCCTCATTGCGGCTGTCGAAGACAGAAAAGTCGCAGGTAGCCGAAGCCTCGCATCGCCGCGGCAGATTCCCAACCACCGGTAATCGGCGCTAAATTATCGGCCCGGTGTGTGCCCTCTCGCTCTCAGACAGGTCTCCAAAGCCTTTCCTTTGCTGCCGGCATCAGCGAGCGCAGCTTGTCGCTCGCACTCGACTACGTCGCGGCTATAAGTGTTCGTGGTCGTGCTTCCGCTGGTTGTACTCCTAGTGTTGGGTCCGGCGGACGGTGGTGAGCTGGCGCATCCCGCTAAAAGCATTATCGCCGCGAATAGTCCTAGTTTCATTATTATCCTTTCTCAATCCGCTGGTGTGAGACTAGCGGATTCGAACGCGAAATTCCTTCTTAACTTAGTTTTAACATTTTAGGCTTGCGGCGCCAGTGTTCTTTTCAGCAGCTGTCTAACCTAAATAGTTCAGGGACAGTATCATCGTGATACGGGCGGACGCCCGAATTCAATATGCCACACGCCCCTACAAACATCGTGGGTTAAAAACAATGGGCCTTAATCTGGCTGGATAACGCAAGAAAGGGCAACCGTGTCTGGTTGCCCTTTCTTGGAAAAGATTTACCGCAGCAACTAAACGCCTGACTTAACGCAGGGCCGCTTACGCTCCGAGGGCTTTTCTTAGCTGCACGAACGATTGCAGCTGTCCTTGTCTGATCGAGATCTGATTGTCTTGCGCTTGATACAAGCTGCGCTGGGTTTCGAGCAACGTCAGATAATCGATGGCGCCGGCGTCGAAACGCGCCTTGGCAATGTCGTAGGCATTCTGCGATTCTTTAACCGACTCGAGAGAAATCGTGGCTTGCTCGTTATTGCTCTTGAGCGCAGCGAGGGCGTCTTCGACTTCTTGAAATGCAATCAGCACGGTGTGACGATATTGCACCGCGAGCTCTTTCTGACGCGCGGTGACGTTCTCTAGATTACCGGTGAGTCTGCCGCCGGTAAAGATCGGCGCGATCAAACTCGACGCAATCGAGGTTGCCGCGGCAGCCGGGCCGCCGAAGCCGGCAGAGATCGCTGTATCCAAACCCAGTGTCAGCGACGGGAAGAACGCGGCGCGTGCCACGCCGATATCGGCATTGGCCCCCAGCAGGCCGGCCTCAGCGCTCTCGATGTCGGGCCGGGCGGTCAACAGAGTTGCCGGCGGCGTCAGGTTTACCTGCGGCATGGAGAGCGTCGCCAGCTCAGCGGTCGGCGCGGAAAAATTCTGCGGCGCCAGCCCGAGCAGAATCGCCAAGGCATTCGCAGTCGTGCTGCGCGCCTCGACGAGTGCGGTAAGCGCCGTGCGAAAGCCGTTGACGGCAACACGCTGTTGAGAAACTTCCAGGCCCGAGACGCTGCCCTGGCCGAAGCGTGCTTCGATGATGCGCAGGATCTCTTCGGCGTTTTTGAGATTGAACTCGGCGATGCGAATGCGGTCATTGAGACTAAGAATCTGCGCATAAAAATTCGTCGCGTCCGATGTGACGACGAGGCGCAGCGCCTCGCGATCGAACTCGCTCGCGTTCACGCGATAGTCGGCGGACTTTGCCGCGTTTCGATTCTTTCCCCACAGATCGACTTCGTAGCTGATGCTGCCGCCGCCGCGCACCGAATTAGTGTCGCGCGGATCTTGGAAGGTGCGCGAAGCCGAGCCGCTGGCGGTGACAGTCGGATAGAGCGGCGCCGCGCCGATCTTCGCCTGGGCGCGCGCCTGCTCGACGCGATGGAGCGCGGCTTCGAGATCGAGGTTCTGTGCCAGCGCATTGTCGATCAAACGGTTCAGATCAGCGTTGCCGAACTCTTGCCAAAACAACGTCGTGTTCTGTTGCGTGGCGCCGACGCCGGCGACATTACTCCAACCGGTGGGCAGCGCCATCTCGGGCCGCTGGTAATTGGGTGCTAAACTGCACGCCGACAAAGCCAAGGATAGCGCGACGGTTCCATTCAATAGATGTTTACGCATAGATCACCTCACTCCGAAGCTAGGGCAACCACTGGGTCGAGCTGCGCCGCTTTGCGCGCGGGTAGGTAACCGAAAATCAAACCGGTGGCCGACGCGCAGGCGAAAGCGAGCGCCGCGGGCGTGACCGAGAAGATCACGGTCATACCGCTGTAGCGCAGCACCAGGCCGGCGATAACGCCAACGAGTATGCCAAGCAGGCCGCCGGCGGCGCATACCACCGCGGCCTCGATGTTGAATTGCAGCATGATATCGCGCATGCGCGCGCCGGTGGCCATGCGGATACCGATCTCGCGGGTGCGCTCGACCACGCTGACGAGCATGATGTTCATGACGCCGATGCCGCCGACGAGCAGCGAGATCGCCGCCACCGTGCCGAGCAGTAATGTAAATGTGTCCTGGGTTTCCATAGCGGCCTGGAGAAACGACGCCATGTTGCGCACGCTGAAATCCTCGGCGTTATGGCGCGCCTTGAGCAGCGCCTCGACGCGCGCCTGGGTGGCGTCGATGTCAGCGGCGTCGTTGACCTTGATGGTGATGCTGCTCAGATAATTTTTGCCGAAGAGGCGGACCAAGCCAGTGCTGATCGGCACGAAGACGACATCGTCCTGGTCGCTGCCATTGGGCGATGCGCCTTTTTCCGTCATGACGCCGATGACGACAAACGGCACGCTGCGCATGAGGATGTATTTGCCCACCGGACTGCCGCCGTCGGGAAAGAGCGTTCTCGCCACCGTGCGGCCAAGCACAACGACGGCCGCATACTGCTTCATGTCGTCGGCGTTGAAGAACTGCCCTTCGGCCACCGGCCAATCGCGCGCCGAGGGAAAGTTTTCGCCGGTGCCTTGAGCCGAAGTTTGATAGTCCAAGTTGCCGTAGCGCACCGTCAGCCGGCTACTGCGCTCGGCCAGAGCGGTTTCGACATTGGGCAACGCCTTGATCGCGACGGCGTCGTCGGGCACCAAGGTGGCGATATCCCCAGCGTTGCGAATGCCCGCGGCGCCGGGGCGGATTAACATTAAATTAGTCCCAAAGGAGCTGATGCGATCGAGCACCTTCTGCCGGCTGCCTTCGCCCACCGCCAGCATGGCGACGACGGCGGCGACGCCGATGATGATGCCGAGCAGGGTAAGCATGGTCCGAAAGATGTTGACGCGCAGCGCGCGCCAGGCGGTGACGAGCGCTTCCTGCACGCTCGCCATCAAGCCGACGGCGCTTTCGAAACTGCGATTGTTTGCCGCGACACTTTCCGTCCTTTGGTCGGTGAAGCTTCCGCTGTCTTCAAGAATTCGGCCGTCCTGGATACGCACGATGCGGCCGGCGTGCTGGGCGACGTTTTCGGCGTGGGTGATCAAAATGATCGTGCGCCCTTCGGCGTGAAGTTGTTTGAGCAAAGCGAGGACTTCGTCGCCGCTCTTGCTATCCAAGGCGCCGGTGGGCTCGTCGGCGAGAATCACCGGCGGGTCGTTCACCAGAGCCCGGGCAATGGCGACGCGCTGCTGCTGGCCGCCGGAAAGTTCCGAGGGACGATGCGCGGTGCGGTCGCCGAGGCCGAGGCGTGCGAGCAGGCTCGCGGCGCGCTCGACGCGCTTGTGCTTGGGCAGGCCCGCGTACACCGAGGGAATCTCGACGTTCTCGCCGGCGCTGGCCGTGGCCAACAAATTATATTTCTGAAAAACGAAGCCGAAGGTTTCGCGTCGTAGCGACGCCAGCTCGTCTGGTTCGAGATTCGCCGCTTCTCGGCCGAGCACCTTATAACTGCCCGCAGTGGGGCTATCGAGACAGCCAAGAATATTCATCAGCGTCGATTTGCCGGAGCCGGACTGTCCCATAATCGCGACAAATTCACCCCGGCGAATTTTTAGCGACACGCCGTCGAGGGCGCGCACGGTGGTATCGCCGTTTTTGTAGTGCTTCTCGATACCGCTCAGCTCTAGGATGGTCTCGTTCATAGCTGGGGTCCTCGGTTCAAGCGCGGCGCGTTGCCGGCGCCCCTCTGCGGGTTATTCGCTTGACTGGCCGTCCGGTTGGCGGCGCCGGCGGGACGATTCACCGCGATCTTTTCGCCTTCTTTTAGCCCATCGACGACTTCCGCCTGGGTGCGGGTTTGCAAGCCGACGTGAATGACGCGCTGTTCCTGGCCGGTCTCGGTGATCACCGTGACGCGATAGGCTTTGCCTTTGTCGTTGTCTTCCCGCACTGCGCGGCGGGTGAGCACTTCAGCGGGTATTACGAGCGCGTTTTCAGCCTTGCCGAAGATGAAGAACACCTGAGTCGTCATGCCGGTCATTAGCTTACGGCTTTCGTTTTTCACGTCGATCAGGACATCGTAAAGCACTACGTCGTTGACGATCTGCGGCGTCGGCAAAACCTGCCGCACCTTGCCCGGCCAGCGCCGCTCGTTGTTGCCGAGGGTGGTGAAGTAGGCCGGCATGTTTTCCTTGATGCGGCTCACGTCCGCTTCGGCCACCTGGGCGCGCACGGTCATGATATCGAGATTGGCCACTTGCAAAACTACTGGCGCGGTCTGGTTAGCGTTCAATGTCTGACCTTCTTTGGTTGGCAGCGTCGTCACCGTGCCCGCCATCGGCGCGTAGATTTTCGTATAGCTGAGGTTGGTGCGGCTCGCCTTGAGATTGGACTCGGTTTGCTGAATCTGGGCGAGGATCGAGTTCACTTGGGCGTTTTCCACCGCGGCCTGGGATTCCGTCTCCTGCAGAGCCTGCTGGCTAACGGCATTGACGGCGAACAGATTTTGATTGCGTTTGAGATTCTGTTCGGCCAAAACCGCCTCGGCCTTCTGCTGGTTGAGCTGGGCGCGCAAACTATTCAGCCCGGCTTCGCCCGCTTCGACCTGGGCCTGATAGACGCGCGGGTCGATCTCGGCGAGCAGTTGGCCCTTGGTCACGGTATCGCCGATGTCAACGTGGATCGCCTTTAATTGGCCGGAGACCTGGGTGCCGACGTCGACGTATTGCTTCGCTTCGAGCTTGCCCTGGGACGTAACGACTTCTTCGATGTTAGCGCGGGCGACGGCGATCGGCTGAAGGGTTCCCTGGTCTTGTTTTTGTGCAGCGGAACTGTACCAGTACCATCCGCCCGCCGCGATCAAAACAACGGCGAGAATGCTGATCGATTTTTTTAGGTTTTTTGGTACGAATGTTTTCCAATTCATGCTGGTTGCTCCTCTGCAAGATTGTCATTCATTAATACGAGCGAGCCGTCGCCAGTCTTCGCTTTCCGTGCGAAAAAAAAGTGACGGAATTTCAGGCACTTAGACTGCAACGGGTCTTCAGGTTAACGATTTGCTGATTTTACCTGGGTGGCGGCGGGCGGCGCAGCAGATCGGCGAGCATACGGCGCTCTTCGGGTGAGAATTCTTTGGCAGTTTTCTTGAAGTCTCGCCCCATTCGCTTGAACATTTCATCACGCAGCTCTTCGATTTTGCTTACCTGGCGATCATATGCGGCTTCGTCAAAGCGGTCGGCCGCCAATAATCGAAGCGTCTCGGCGCGCGCCTCATCGATCTGCTGGCGCAGCGGAT
>DASXSW010000661.1:0-6525 GCA_036505755.1 Binatia bacterium
GCATGATGACAATGCCTACGCGATGGGCGGAGTCGCGGGTCACGCCGGGCTATTTTCGTCGGCGCGTGATTTGCACACTTTGCTGGTTCGCATGAATCGGTGTCTCCATGGCAAGGATGGTTTTTTGCCGCAATCGCTGGTACGGGAGTTTCTCACCAAGGACGAATCCGCGGCTCATTCCAACTTTGCTCTCGGTTGGGATACGCCGTCGCCTGATGCCTCGGCTAGTGGCAGTCTATTTTCATCGCGATCCGTGGGTCATCTTGGCTTCACGGGTTGCTCGATCTGGTGGGATCTTGAGAAAGACTGTCACGTCATACTGCTGACAAATCGTGTGCATCCATCGCGAAAAAATGAGAAAATTAGGGACTTTCGGCCACGCATTCACGATCAGATTATGAAAGTCCTCTTCCCATGAACGATCTTCCGCCCGCGGGCAGTCATATTCACCTCATCGCAGTTTGTGGTGTCGGCATGGCGTCCCTGGCTGGTCTACTGCAGTCACGAGGATACCGGGTGACCGGCTCGGATCAAAATATTTATCCGCCCATGAGTAACTATCTCGCTGAAATTGGGATCGAGATACTTTCCGGGTTTCGCGCGGAGCATCTTTCGCCCCGTCCCGATCTCGTGGTCGTCGGCAACGCCGTGTCTCGCAACAATCCCGAGGCGCAAGCCATGCTCGGCCAAGATATCCCGTACATTTCTTTTCCGCAGGCGCTGGGTCGATTTCTGATCGGCGCGCGCACTTCGCTGGTGATTACCGGCACCCACGGAAAGACGACGACGACCGCTTTGGCTGCCTGGGTATTCAACTGCGCCGGGCTCGATCCGGGTTTTTTCGTCGGCGGTGTGCCGCTCAATTTCGGCAGTGGCTGGCAGGTCGGCGGCGGCGATCATGTCGTGCTCGAAGGCGACGAATATGACACGGCTTTCTTCGACAAGGGACCGAAGTTTCTTCACTATCGGCCACGCAACGTGATCCTCACCAGCGTGGAATTCGATCACGCCGACATTTACCAGGACCTCGATCACGTTAAGGCTGCTTTCGCGCGGCTCATGGACATTATCCCGTGCGATGGTCTCCTGGTCGTTTGCGGTGATTACCCGGTAGCAACGGAAATCGCCGCCACGGCGCGTTGCCAACGCATCACTTACGGGTCCGGCGGCGATGTTGACTGGACGCCGGACAATCTGCAGTTTCACGAAGGCCGAACTTTTTTTGCGCCCTGTTACCGAGGCAAAGTCGAGGGTCGCATCGAGGCCGCCGTCATCGGTCGGCACAACGTCATGAATGCGCTGGCGGTCTATGCGATGGGGCGAATGATGGGTATCGGGCATGAAAAATTGCTCGATGGCTTCCGCACTTTCAGAGGAGTCAAGCGCCGCCAAGAAATTCGCGGCGAACGGCGCGGCGTGTTAATCATCGATGACTTCGCCCATCATCCAACGGCGGTGCGCGAGACCGTCGAAGCGGTCAAAGCCGCTTATTGCGGCCGGCGAGTCTGGGCGGTATTCGAGCCGCGCAGCAATACCAGTAAGCGAAATATCTTTGAGAAAGAGTTCGCTGCCGCCTTGGCTTTGGCCGATCGAATTGTCGTAGCCGGCGTGTACCAGCCTGAAAAAGTACCGGAAAGCGAACGGCTATCGGTTACCAACCTCGTGCGAGAGCTTAACCATCGCACGGCAGATGATCGCGCTCGGATGATCGAAAGCGCCGCAGATATCGCCGCCACCATAGCGCAGGATGCCCGACCCGGCGATGTCGTGCTGGTGATGTCCAACGGCGGCTTTGACGCCGTACAGGAAAAAATTCTGCAAGCTCTAACGAGCTAAATAAAGCCGCGCGCATTCCTGGCTGCAAAAATATTGGCCTGCTTTCAATATCGCGTCCGACTTGGCAACGTAGCTGTGACATTGAGGATCGAACACCATCTCTTCTCCGTCCCGATCGTCACGGCGCCGGTCAGGGGGCTTGGTTTTCCGGCCGGCGGCGATGGCCTTGAGCGCGGAAAAGACGAAGTAGCAAAGCAGCAGAAACAGGAAAAGGCGGAGCAGTGACATTTCGTTTCAGCGTATTCGCTGATTCACGTCTTATACGTGATAGAGGTGAATTTTTTTGCTGTCCTTGACGTTGATCAGCAACTCGGAAATGGTCATACCCAGCTCGGGATGAATCACCTGCGGGGCGATCTCGCTCAATGGAAGGAGCACGAATTTGCGACTGGGCATTTCGGGGTGAGGAATCTTCAGGTTTTTTTTCTTGATCACTGCCGCGTCGTAAAGCAGAATATCCAGATCGATAATGCGCGCGCCCCAGCGTTTTTTTACTTTTTTGCGGCCCATGGCGCGCTCGATGTTTTTGAATTTCTTGAGCAGCATGTCAGGTTTGAATTTGGTCTCGATCTCGATCGCGCCATTAACGTACCAGTCTTTAGAATCGCCCAAAGGCTCGCTTTCGTAAAGCGACGATTCCTTGATTACCTTGGTGTCAGGGAGCTTGGCCAGGCGGCCGACGGCCTCCAAGAAATTTTCTTTCTTGTTGCCCACGTTGGAGCCAATCCCGACGTAAACCTGATGGGCTATCGCGTTTGCCATGCCGCCGCTTTGCGGAAAGAAACTCAGAGTTTCACCCGTCTAATCCTTTCCGCAACCTCCCGCAGTCGTTCTTTGTCAACGCAGACGGTAAAGCGAACGTAACCCTCACCAGCGTCGCCAAAACCATTGCCGGGGGTGGTCACGACTCCCGCTTCGTCGAGCAGCTTCGCCGTAAAGCCGGTGGAGGAATGTCCCTTGGGACACGCGACCCAGACGTAAAAAGTCGCGCGCGGTTTCTCGCACTCAAGTCCGACCGCGCGCAATCCGTCCACCAAGATATCGCGCCGCTCCTGGTAAATCTTGCGCGACGGCTCGACGATTTGATCGCCGAGTTTCAGTGCTTCGATGCCGGCTTCTTGGATCGCTTGGAATATCCCAGAATCTAAGTTGGACTTGGCTTGCGCTAGACCGCCGACCAGTTGCTGGTTGCCTACCGCCATGCCGATTCTCCAACCGGTCATGTTAAATGTTTTTGAAAGTGAGTGAAATTCGATCCCCACTTCGCGCGCGCCTTCAGCTTCCAGGAAACTCATCGGTCGATAATCGTTGTATCCCATCTCCGTATACGCCGCGTCATGGCAGACGATGACATTATGTCTGTTGGCGAAGTCGACAACCCGGTTGAAAAAGTCCTCGTTCGCCACCGCCGCCGTCGGGTTGTTCGGATAATTGATCCAAAGAAGCTTGGCCTGCTTGGCAATCTCCACGGGAATCGCATCGAGATCGGGCAAGAAGTGATTGTCTTTTCTCAACGGCAGAAAGTAGTTCTTACCGCCGTTGAAGGCTGTACCGATATGATAGACGGGATAGCAAGGACTGGCGACCAATACGACGTCGCCGGGATCCACGAAGGCAACCGCCATATTGCCGATCCCTTCCTTGGAGCCGATGAGGGAGACGACTTCTTTGGCAGAATCGAGCTTGACATTGAAGCGTTTGAGATACCAACCGGATACGGCTTCGCGAAATTCCGTCATGCCAGAACTGTTCGGATAACGATGGTTGACGGGCTTGCTGGCGCCTTCCAGGAGTTTTTCGACTACGATACTTGGTGTCGGAATGTCCGGATCACCGATACCAAGGTCGATTAAATCGACGCCGCGAGCCAACGCTTCGCGTTTTCTACGGTCTATTTCCGCAAACAAATATGGCGGCAACTCGTTAATTCTACGGGCTTTTTTTATGGTTAGTGGCAAGTCCCCAAGTCCTCCCTCAGAAAATCGGAACGGTTGTACCTGTTTTTTTGATTTTTGACAACTCCTTGAGAAAACCGCATTCTAATGAGGCAAATTGCCGAAGCGATAATTGCTATGGATTTGATCATCGATGGATATAATTTGATCGTTCGTGACCAGGGGCTGCAGGGAGCGCTCGAACACAAACGTAACTGGCTGGTTCAACAGCTTTCGCGGTATCAGAAGATCAAGCAATTTAACGTGGTTGTCGCATTCGACGGTTGGCGCTCGGGTTCAGCCAATCAAGTCGTAGAAACGAAGGACGGGGTTACGGTTATCTATTCGCGGCTGGGGGAGAAGGCCGACGCAGTGATCGTGCGCGTCGCGCGTGAAAAGGGTAACGGCTGTGTGGTTGTGACATCGGATCGAGAAATCCGTACTGCGGTTGAACGATTCGGCGCTGTGGCGATTTCTGCAGATGAATTCAACCAAATACTGCGAACCCTCGATGGGGCGTATGCTGCCGATGACGAAGTTGACTTTATGGAACTCCGTCCATCCAAAAGCGGCAATCCGAACCGGCTCTCGAAATCGGCACGTCGACGAAATGAAAAGCTGCAAAAATTAAAGCTTTAACTTGCCGCTATTGTGTCGCATGAATTAGGGTTGTTGGGAATGGGCCGGAGAAACTTACTTGTTCTCTCGTTTTTCGATGCTGCTCAACAGCCCATTATGAAAAGTCAGCACCGAGCCGTCCGGATAAAACCAACGCTCCTCGTGAGCTTTTGTCGTGCCGCGGATCTTACTCACACGGGTCGGTGCACCCAGGACTCGCTTCACCTCAGCGCCGTTCAGTCCCGGCGTCGGCTGCTTTTTGATCGCGGCCGCTTTAACGGCGGGAGACCAGGGTTGCGATTTTATCCACTCGAGTCTTTTTTTCTCCTCGATGGCCTGTTCCTCCGCCTTCTTCTTTTGATCAGCAAGGGGATCATAGGATAAAATCTTGACGTTGAATTCTTCATGAAACGTTTCCGGTCGAATATATCCCACTTTTCCCGATTCAAATCTGACCTTGTAATAAGGATCTTTGATCTTTTGTCCCGTCAGCTCGGTGATCTCGAAGGAGTCGTCGTTTTCCCCCGGCCGAAAGGTAGCGGCTCCGGGGCTCGGCTCGGTTAAAAATGACGGAGCTTTTTCGTTTGCCCCGCTTATCCAGAAGGTCTTTCCCACTCGGGTTGCCAGCGCCTCCAATTGTTTGTCCGTGTAATGATTGGAAGCGAGAGCCGCGCTGCCGCAGTACAACAGAACAGCCAATAGTGAGGAGATTCGTCGAATCATTTCGCGTGGCGCTTAGCTTTATTGGACATCATTGTCACGGTGTTCCCAACGCACGTCTCGCAGCAGTTTCTAGGACGATAACTTAGCACTTATGTCGGGTTACTCAATATTGTCGAAGAACTTCAAAACGTGGTGCTTTCACCAAAGAAGAGCCCGAGAAGTGTTCTATGAAGAGTGAAGAAAAGGAAAGGGCCATTTAGACCCCCTTGGTTTTTGGTTGCGGGACCGGGATTTGAACCCGCGCAATCCTCGGCTCTGAAAGACTTGCAAGTGCTAAGTATGCGGCAATTCAAAAACTGGCAAAGGCGGAAAAGCGCATAGCGGCTGGACAGGGCTATAAGCGATCGAACCAAAATCGAACCGTTTTCGATCAATCGTTCGAAGCGCGCTTATTGAGTGGATGGAGAAATCAGTTCGACGTAGCTCGCGGCACGTCGGAACAAGTCGGTACTGCTCACGCTGTATGTCATGCTGGAATGTCGCAGATGACCATCCGGTGTCCGCTCGGTGAACTCGTTTGTGCTACCCGCACGGCTTTCAGCCAACGATCCTTCATCTCCTCCGCCGTCAGCGCCCACTGCGTGCGCCGTTTCTCGGATAGATTTGCAAACGTTAACTTCCCCAGCTCCACCACTGGTCGTTACCTCGTTTGGGAGAGAAGTCGTCTTTTGTTTTTGTGCTGATTCCTTCCGTCAAACCTAGCAAACCGATTAAAACTCCGCCGATTCCCGTGATTAGCACCCCGATAAAGAACAGGGCCAGCCACACTGCGCGGTCTCCGAATAAAGCCAGAGGAATCGACCATAGACCCGCCATCCCGCTACTTCCAAATCCTAGTATTAGTGATCTTGCTGGCTGGCGAACTTGTCTTATGGGTGAAAAGGTGACTAGAGCGAATGCAGCAAAGATTGTGATGAAAACGGCGAGCAGGTACGCAGCCACAAGCATGTCTGGTCCTCCCCCGGCAATGCCAGTGCCAGGCTACCCGATTCAGAAAAATCGCTACTTAGTCTGAACGAAGCTGTGACTCACGCGAATCATACGACCGGTATCGTCAAACAGTATCCCGATATCAGCACCGGAAAGGCCGCTGAACGCTGATATTTGGGTATAGTGCCATTGCAAGAGGCGGGAGCCGTTGCTCTCGGCGCTTTGAAAAGCAGGAGGTCCAAGAATTGCCGTCGCATCGGCGATTGTAGAGATTCCAGGCTTGAGGTCGTCAACTCTGTCGGGGTCGAATTCATTGCCTATCGTCGTACACGCCGCAATTGCGAAGGTCAGGCCTATGATGAATAGCCGACTCCTCGTGTCCATACGGCAATGGTAGTTGAACGTGTAGCGAGCCGTCAAGCATGGATCACAAACGCGTGGCGGCAATTTGCCCGCTAATCTTTATTCACACTAGAGATTTTTC
>DASXSW010000662.1:0-3473 GCA_036505755.1 Binatia bacterium
CGTGTTCCAACGCTTTGAGCATGTAGCCGTAGGTCGGACTGGTGGGATCGAGCGCGATTCTCTTGCCGCGCAGACCTTCCAATCGGTTGATGGTGGGGTCGGTCATCAGCACGTAATGGCCGACAAAGTTATATTGAGTCGCGACGAAGACGCCGTCGCCGCCGCCTGAGACGAGCCGGATCAAACCTTCCGCGCCGCCTTGATAAAGTTGGATTTCGCCGGCCGTCAGCGCCGACATCATCACTCGGTTCCCCTGAATGTAGGCCATTTTTACGTCGAGGCCGTATTTCGTGAAAAAACCTTGATCGAAACCGACCCAGAGGGGCGCGAAGCTGCCGCTGATGGCTGAATAGCCGACGTTCACGGTGGTGAGTTTTTTTTCTTGCGCGACGAGAGAAGAAAAAAGGCTCAGGACAGAAAGAAAGACCAGCAGCAGCCAAAAAATTTTCATCTTTTCACAATTCCGTTAGGATGAATTCTTGAAGCCACTAAGGACGAGCAGCCGTGATCGCGTCAGGTCTTACCGTACCGGGGTTGGGGATTGCAATAGCCCGAAGTTATAACGCGAATTCGTGGCGAAGCTCCGGTCTTGTTCAAGCTGCGACGGCTGTGTTACGAAAACCTACACGACCTACACGGTGTTTCCATGCGTCGCACAGCCATTCAGATTTTGCTTAGTATTATCTTCGTTTGCTTTTCTGCGTCGTGGTCGAGCCGTGTTCTGTCTCAGGAGCGACCGCGGCTCAGGGTCAGCACACTATTCATAGGATCTTCTTTGTTGCCCTTCTGGATTGCGCAGGACCAGGGTCATTTCAGTCGCGCCGGCGTGGACGTCGAGCTTATCTCGATGCAGTCCAACCTCTCTACCAGCGCGCTTCTCGCCGGTGAGGTCGATGTCATCTTTGGCACCCCGCAAGTGCCGCTCACAGTGATGAGCGCAAAGGGCGCGCCTAATTTTGTTGCCATTGCCGCCTGGGCGAGCGCCAGCGAGCACTGGTTAGTCGTCAATCCGGCGATCAAATCGGTCAAAGACCTGGACGGCAAAGTACTGGCGACGAGCCGCCCGAAATCTGCCGATCATGGCTACGCTCTCATCATTCTCGAACGAAACGGTGTCGACAGTCGGCGGGTAACCTTCTTGTCCACGGGCGGACAGGCGGGGCGGGTGGCCGCGATCGAGTCGGGCCGAGTGATGGGCTCGGTAGTGAATCGCTATTATGCTCTCATATTACAAAGAAAAGGGTTCCGGTCCATCGAAAGGTTGGAGCGCTCGGACTATCCATTTCCGCCGTCGATTTTTGTCGTCGCGCGAGAAAGTTTACAAACCAAGCGGCCCGCTTTGAGGGGTCTCCTCACTGCATTGATCGAAGCGACGAAGAAGCAGAAGAGCGACAAGGAATTGGGATTGAGACTCATTCGCAAAAACCTGCGTCTCGATAACCCGGAGATCGTCGAGACGGCGTACGAAGACGGGCTCACGGTTTCTTACCCCTATTTCACTGAGCGACAGTTTCAAGTGAGTTTGGATCTCTTGAGCAAGAGCTTAGGTCAGCCGGTCGACCTTCCTTACCAGAAGGTTGTGGACCACAGTCTGGTCGAAGAGATTGCGCGAGCCGGCGGGCTGTAAGAGGACATCATTGATGTTCTCTCTGGAGATGGCTTAAATCCCAGCCCTGAACGAAGTAAAATCTCATCATGCCGGCGAACGCCGGCATCCAGGTTCGTTCGGTCAAGTTCAGAAACGCCTGGATTCCGGCTTTCGCCGGAATGACCGCGAATAAGAGGCGACTTCTAGTCAACGAATTTGGAACCCATCGGGGTTGGAGCAGAGGATTGTTTAGGTTAGCTTATTGAGGAAGGAACAATGAATACTTTATCCCTTACCATCGGCTTAAGCGCATCGCCTTACACTCAAGCCTTGTTTGACGCAACCGTGCGGCCCAATGGCATCGAGTTGCAGCTCCAAACACGTTTCGGAGATGGCTTAGACAACGTCGGCGCGCGCCACCGCGCGATTATTGCTGGCAAGGTAGATGGCGGAGAGCTGTCGATTTCGTCTTACATCCTAGCGCGGCTGAGAGGCGTGCCGCTCATCGCACTGCCGGTTTTTTTGTCGCGCCGTTTTCGCCTGCGCTGCATGTATTGCCGTGCCGATTCGCCGTTGCAACACCCGTCGGAATTGGCCGGAAAGAAAGCCACGGTGCATCGCTTCAACGCGACCACGCCGGTCTGGCTCAAAGGAATACTGCAAAATGAGTTTGGCGTTAAACCTAAGGATATTGAATGGTATGTGGCGGAGCCCGATATCGCCGAGGAAAGTCTGCGGCCGCCGCCGTCCGACGTGCGAGTCAATTTTGTTTCTCCACCGCGAACCCGCGAGCACGCGGTCGAATTAGTCGAACAAGGCGAGATCGACGCCGCGCTGGAACCTTATGCGCTCCATGCCAACCCGAACATGCGCTATCTGATGAGCGACTATCGCCGTGCCGAAAAAGAATTTTTTCATCGTACGGGCGCCTATACGACCAACCATCTCTTTGCGCTCCGCGAAGAAATCGCCAAAGAGCATCCTTCCGCCGTACAGAATCTCTTCGCGGCACTGAAAGAGGCGAACTCAATGGCGGACCGATATCGCGATGAAAAACAAAAGCATGAGGCGGCTTGGGAAAAAGAGGTCATGGGAGAAGAATTTCGCTATAGCTTGCGAGAAGGCTGCGCGCGCAGATCGCTCGAAGTTCTGATGGAATACCAAATCCAGCAGGGCATTCTCGATAAGAAACCTACGATCGAAGATCTGTTTGTTCCTCAAACGCTCACCTCCTAGCGCTACGCGCTCGGCGAGCATGAGACCTCTCATTAGCAGCCATGCTTGCCGGAAAACTGCCCTTGTTATAAGACTGGCGTCGCTCGTGGGTAGAGTTATGGTGATTCACGCGTTTTGGATTCTGATCGCGGTCGTCTTGATTCCGAATGCAACGATCCACGCGCAGTCGCCAATCAAGAAAGTCCGGATGGGCATTCAGTCGACGAATATCGGCTTTCTGCCGTTTCACGCCGCCTTCCACAGGGGGTTCTATCGTGAGCAGGGAATTGAGCTGGAAACGATTTTCATGTCGACGCAAGCCGTGAACGCGGCCTTCATCCGCGGCGACATCGACTACAGCGCCGCGGTGAACGGCATCATTCAGGGCATCGTCCGCGGCGCGCCGGCCAAAATTCTCGCGTGTGCCATCGACCGGCCGCTGCAGTCTTTCATCGTCAGGAAAGAGATTCGAACGCCTCGTGATCTCAAGGGTAAGAAAGTCGCGGGTAGCACAGCGGGCGGGACGGCGACGTTGATGGCCGACGCCGCGCTCAAACACTTCGGCCTCGACCCGGGACGCGACGTTAGTGTCGTTCCGCTTAGAGGCAACCGGCTGACGGCTTTGGAGAGCGGAGCGGTGGACGCGGCGCTCCTCGGCGTGCCGGAAAAT
>DASXSW010000663.1:0-2111 GCA_036505755.1 Binatia bacterium
TTTCCAAGGAGCCGATTCAGGCCAGCGTGCAGGCGCTGCACGGCCTGGTCTCCTGCGCCGAGTGGACCGGCGTCAGGCTCTCCACTTTGCTCGAGGAGACTGGCATCGATCCAAAGGCGAAGTGGTTCATCGCCGAAGGCGCGGATGCGCCGGCCTTGAGCCGCAGCGTTCCGGTCAAGAAGGCTCTGGACGACGCGATGATCGCGCTCTACCAGAACGGCGAGCGGATCATGCCGGGAAACGGCTATCCGATGCGCCTGCTCTTGCCCGGCTACGAAGGCAACATGAACATTAAATTTTTGCGCCGCATCAAGCTCGTCGATCAACCGGGCATGAGCTACTACGAGACGCGGAGTTATACGCAGCTTTTGCCGAACGGGAAGTCGTGGCAGTTCAACTTTCTCCAGGAGGTAAAGTCCTTCATCACCCATCCCTCACCGGGGCTCGGGTTGAAGGGGCCGGGGCTCTACGAGATTGCCGGCATCGCCTATTCGGGCAACGGCCGGATTTCAAAAGTCATGGTGTCGGCCGACGGCGGTCAGAGCTGGGCGCAAGCGGCGCTGCAAGAGCCGGTGCTAAGCAAAGCGTTTACGCGATTCCGTCTGCCTTGGAAATGGAATGGCGGTCCCGCGATCTTACAAAGCCGCGCGTGGGACGAATCCGGCGACGTGCAACCAACCCGCGCACAGATCGTCGCCGCGCGCGGCGAGAGCAAAGGTGTCCCGCCCGTAACCGCCTTTCCAGGCCAACACTACAACGGCATCACGACTTGGGCCGTCGACGCGAAGGGAGAGGTCAAACATGTTTACGCGTAAGTCTTCGAGCTTTGCCGCCATACTTGTGTTCGCTATCATCACCGGCGTTGCCCTCGCCCAAGTACCGAATCTCGGTAAGCCGATCGATCCGGCCGACATCGCCGCCTGGGACATCAGCATCCTGCCTGACGGCACCGGCCTCCCGCCCGGCAGCGGCACGCCGGCCCAAGGCGCGCCTGTCTATGTACAGAAATGTTTGATGTGCCACGGCGTAGACGGCAAGGGCGGACCCAACAACGCGCTAGTCGGCAATCCGCCGCTCACCGGCGGCGATCGCGACCCGGTGAAAACCATCGCCAATTACTGGCCCTATGCCACGACCATCTTCGACTTTATTCGGCGCACGATGCCGTGGCAGCAACCGCGCTCGCTCACCAATGAAGAAGTTTACTCGCTGACCGCGTATATTCTTGCGCTCAACAAGCTGATCGGCGAGAACGACACGATGAACGCGCAGACACTGCCCAAGGTACGCATGCCGAACCGCGACGGCTTCATCGTCCACTATCCGGACAAGATTTAGCGGATGCGCTGACGACAGTTTCGTCCGTCAATTGGATCAGAGCGGGTACATCGACAGCCTCTATGACTAACTCGGGCGTCGGGCTCTTTCTCCGCATCCTGCCCTGTGCTAGAAAAATTCCATGTCGATCCTCAAAGTGACCCGCCTCGGTCATCCTGTGTTGCGCAAAGTTACGGAGCATGTGCCGCAGCCGGAACTGCAATCTCTGGGGATGCAAAAATTTATCGACGACATGATCGAAACGATGAAGGAATACGAAGGCGTCGGCTTGGCGGCGGACCAAGTGCACGAGTCGAAGCAGATCGCCGTCCTGGAAGTCGCCGATAACCCACGTTACCCGCAGAAGCCGCGAGTGCCTCTCACGGTGCTGGTGAATCCCAAGATCACGCCACTGTCCGAAGACATGGAAGAGGATTGGGAAGGCTGTCTGAGCGTTCCCGATTTGCGCGGGCTGGTTCCCCGCTATAAAAGCATTCACGTTCAAGCCTGGGATCGCACCGGCAACGAACTCGACTTCGTCGCCAATGATTTTCACGCCCGTGTCATCCAACACGAGTTCGATCATTTGAACGGCAAGGTATACCTCGATCGCATGCGCGATTTTTCGACATTAACTTTCCTCCAAGAATTCACCCGCTATTGGATGCGACCGTAAATCTCACCGGCGCTCCATCGTTGAGTTTCCCTCTGTGAAAAGATAAGTTCACCTCATGAATTTTCCGCACTTGCAATCCTCGCTCGATCGGCTTTTATCCATTGCGTCAGTAGAAACC
>DASXSW010000664.1:0-9047 GCA_036505755.1 Binatia bacterium
GGGTACTGAGATGAAGCTTCAGCGCCGTGATGCGGTTGTGAAGAAGCTCGCGTTCTTGAAGGAGAATGGGATTGAGCCCTACGCTCCGGGAGGTGTCGCCGGCAAAGCTATCAAAGAAGATTGCATAGAGGTGTGCTTGGACGAGCTCGTGGAGTTGGGATTCGGCGCCGTCGAAGCCTCGAGTGTCGTGCTGACAATGGCCAGAATGCTGGAGGTCATACAGAAGGGGAAGGAGCGGGGCCTCAAGGTTTTTGCCGAAGTAGGGAAGAAACATATTGGTTGGCAAGGCGGGCCGAAAAACCACACGCCCACGGGTGACGTGATCCGTGGAATGGAAGCGCTGCTAAACGCGGGAGCGTTCAAAGTCATCTATGAGTTCACCGAGATTGTATCGTTGCTAAAAGCGGATAGAGGACTTGAAGGGCTAATGGAAGTGTTCGGCGCGATCGGGAAAGACAATATCATGCTCGAGGTCCCGATTAGCTCGGTAGGCACGTGGGATGAATTATCGCGTTACCTGAAATTGTTTATCGATCAGTTCGGCCCGAACGTGAACCTCGGCAACGTGAGCCCGGACCACATCATGGCGATCGAAAAGCTACGCCACAATTTCAGCGCCATCAGCATATTGGGAAAACGGTCCTCCGCCAACTGACGTCGCGGATGACATTTCCTTTGGCAGACGGTGCTCCGATCAGGAAAATTGCGCGCTGATAAAGTGCAAAGGAGTTGGCGATGAGTTTGTCGGTTCTTGCCAAAATGGTCGGCTGTTTCACTCTGTTTTCATTCCTGGCACTCGTACCCCAGCGCGGAGATGGGGCAAGTCCGGCGCCGCTGCTGAAAGCCAAGAAGGAGGCTGAGACCAAGGGATACAGTTTTTTTGCCACGCACGAAGAGATTGTGGCGATGGCGAAGAAGGAGGAAAAACTGGGAGTCAGTAGCAATCTGGAGCCGCAGAATTTTAAGCCGTTGATCAATGCATTCAAGCAAAAGTATCCATTCATTACAGATGTTCAGGTCGGCGGCGAGCTCTCGGGCGGCGCCGCTTATCAGAGGCTTATCTTGGAGATGAAGGCGGGCCAAGCTAAAGAGTGGGACGTCACCCATATACCTCTCGACTTCGCCCAGGAATATCCGCCTTATCTGCTGAAGCACGATATTCTCGGCATGGCCAAGCAGGGTGTGCTCAAAATCGATCCCCGGATGGTCTCCCCTGTCGAGAGGAACATGATAACGATTACGAGCAACGTGTCGGTCATACTCTACAATAGAAAGCTCATCTCGGACGATAAAGTGCCTTCCACGTGGGATGATTTTTTGAAACCCGAGTTTAAAGCAAAAAAATTCCTCGCGAACATTCGGCCATTGCATTTAGCTGGGCTGGTACCTGCCTGGGGGCTGGAAAGAACGCTGGATTTCGCGCGCAAGCTAGCCGCCCAAGAGCCCGTATGGGCCAGCGGCACCACTCGTCTTAATACCGCTGTGGCTGTCGGAGAGCATTCCCTCTACTTAGCGTCTAATTTCAGTTCCGCTAAGAGGGCTATGAGCAAGGATCCAACCGGGAACCTTAGCTACAGGATTCTTGAGCCGATCCCTACTCGGATTGTCGAGCACACCAGCGCCATCATCAATACAGCTTCTCATCCCCATGCCGCTCTGCTCTGGCTTGAATTTCTGGCTTCTCCCGAGGGGCAGGAGATTATCGACAAATACGAGCCGCTTAGGGCTTCGGTCTTTACTCCCGGCTCAGCTACGGAGCAAGTGACTCGAGGGAAGAAGCTATCGGTCGTAGACTGGAACCATTTTGGCAAGTACCAGGATTATGAGGCAAAGATATTTGCCGCGTGGGGGTTCCCGAAGGAGGATACTCGTCACTAAGGGGCAGGCGGCAGTTCAAAGTTCAAGATTCAAGGTGAACGATCGGCCAGTTCCAAACGTTCCAGACGTTCCACCGCTGCGCTCGGTTCCAGTCGTTAAAACCGTTTGGATGACTTAGTTCTCCAGGTCTTCGGATTTCAACCTTGAACCTTGAACGATTAGTGGCCCGACGCTCCGCGAGAGTGCTTTAACCGTTCCCAAGTTCTCACTCGTCAAATCGATTGATTCCAACTCGCTTAACTAAATTTTTCGTTGGCGGCCTTTTCCTGGTCGTTTCCATCATTGTCCTTTATCCCGTCTTGATGCTGCTGTACGGCAGCGTGAGAAGCTCGGCGCCGGGAGACGCGGGCTTCTTCACACTGCAAAACTATTTCGACGCTTACGGCGACCGGGAGACATACCGTCTTTTTCTGAACACTTTTTTTATCGTCGGCGCCGTAACGCTGCTCTCCGCGGTGGTGGCGATTTTCTTTGCCTGGGTCGTGACGCGCACCGACACTCCTTACCGCGGCGTGATTACCCTCTTCATGATCGTGCCTTTTTTCATCCCGTCGATCTTGGAAGTGTTTGCCTGGGCTTTGCTACTGAGCCCGAGGACGGGTTTGATCAATGTGTTTTTAAGCTGGCTGTTGGACTTGCAAGAGCCGCCCTTCAATATTTACTCGCTCGGCGGACTAATCTGGACTTGGACGATTACTTCGGCGCCGACGAAGTTTCTCCTCATCGTCGGCGCCTTTCGGGCGATGGATAGTTCTCTCGAAGAAGCCGCGCTCACCTCCGGCAGCAGCTACGCCGGCGCGTTTGCCCGTATCACTCTGCCGCTGCTCGCGCCGGCGATTTTGGCCGCCAGCTTGCTCACGTTCGTGCGGGGCATGGAGTCCTTCGAGTTGCCGGTTATTTTAGGTTTGCCGGCAGGCATCTTTGTCTTTACCAACAAAATCTACGAGGTCCTCGAGTTTGGCTTTCCACCGAGGTATGGATTGGCCACCGCGCTTGCGGTCACACTTTTCCTGATGACGGCGATGATGATTTTTGTTCAGCGTAGAATCTTGCGCGAAAGATCCTTTGCCATCATAAGCGGCAAAGGCTACCGCCCGATGACCATCAGTGTGGGACGGTGGAGATATTTTATCTTGGCCATCTGCGCGGTTTATTTTCTAATAGCGACGGTTTTGCCCCTGTCGCAACTTGTCTTGGGATCGTTCTTTGAAGTCTTTGGAATCTATGACTGGCAGGCGCTGACGCTGCATCACTATCGGACAATTTTTGACGATCCGCTGGTTTGGCAAAGCATCAAGAACTCCTTTTTGCTCGCCAGCGCGGCTGCGCTGCTCACCATGTTGCTTTCGTTCGGCGTCGCCTACGTCGTCACCAAGACCAGCTTCGCACTCCGGAAGACACTCGATCTGATTTCCTGGGTCCCCTGGACGGTTCCCGGACTCGTTCTGAGCTTGGGGATGCTATGGGCGTATATTCGTCTCCCGTATCCTTTTGAGATTTACGGCACACTCTGGATACTCCTCATCGCATTCATCACCAACGGCATTCCGCTCGGCGTCAGGCTGGCGAACGGCGGTCTCGCGCAGATCAGCGATGAGTTGGAAGAAAGTGCGTGGGTGCATGGCGCGACTTGGCTTTACGCCTTTCGCACGATCACGCTCAAGCTGATGGCGCCGGTATTTTTCGCCGGCACGCTGATTCTTTTCGTCACTTTCATGCGCGCCCTCGGTCCGGTGATTCTCCTTTACGGCCACGGCACGGAATTGCTTTCGATAACCATATTTCACCTTTGGCAGAGAGGCGAACCGGGCACAGTGTGTGCGCTCTCGATGATCTTGCTGGCGATCTTTTTGATCGCCCTCGGCGCAGCGCGTCTCATGGGAGCCGCGGGCGTCCATGATCAGCGTTGACGCTTACCAACGGGTGAGGTAGTTGAGGGGGACAAAGCCGCTTATGAAGCGGCTGTTCAATGTTCAAGGTTTAAAGTTCAAGGTGAGCCGGGAAGCCGGCGGTTCAGGTTTGCCCCTCGCTCACTTTTAACTGGGGAATCCGCATGAACGGAAAATGGTTCGCTGCGCTTCTATTCATCCTGCTTTGGGTCTGCGTGATTTTTTCGATTTTTTCAGCTTCGGCAATCAGCGGCGAGGTTGATGCCAAGGCGCGCGCCGAAGGCCGAGTCGTGCTCTATAGCTGTCCCGGGCGGGAAAATGTCGAACCGGTGGTGAAGGAATTCGAGCGCCAGCACCCCGGCATCAAAGTGCAAGTGAGCTACGGCAAAGGCTCGCAGCTGCAAGAAAAAATCCGCAGCGAAGCGCGCGCCGGCCGGCCCATGACGGATGTTCATTCCTGTGGCTGGAACGGGCTATACCAATTCGGCCTCGAAGGTTATTTAGAAAAATATCAGTCGCCGCAACAGAACTACTTCGATCCGGCGACGGTCGACAAGACTGGTTTGACGCTTTCCCATTCGGCGCACATCTACGGCTTGGTCATCAATACGCGCTGGGTCGGCGCCGAAGAATCACCGCGCTCGTGGAGCGAACTCGCCGATCCCAAGTGGAAAGGTAAGCTGGCGATTCAAGATCCGCGCCCCGGCGGCGGTGGCTTTAGCTGGTTCGTTCAGATGCTGACGGACGCGAATCTGGGTGAAAATTATCTAAGAAAAATGGTCCAGCAAAAAATCTTTTTCGGCCGCACCAACGATCTCGTTCATAGCCTGCTCGCTCGCGGCGAATATTTCGTCCACATCGCCGGCACCGAGGAGCGTGCCACCACGGAAGCGCCGCGCTCGGCGCCGGTGAAATTTCTCAAGCCGCGTGACGGCGCGTTTTACACCCGCATCGGGATCGGCTTGGTGAAGAGTGCACCGCACCCCAACGCCGCCAAGCTCTATATCGATTTTGCGTTGTCCGAAGCCGGCCAAAAGACCGTCGCCGATACCGGCTATCTACCGCTGCGCAGAGGCGTGCCGTCGGTTCTCGGGCCCGATGCATTGCAGGGAGCGAAACTCGCCGTGCTGCAAACTGAAGAAGGCATCAAGCGAGAACCAGAGTTTGCCAAGAAGCTAAAAGAAATATTTTTTCCGTGAATGTTTAAATGGGCGAATGTGTTCCAAACGTTCCAGCCGTTAAGGAGGACAACATGCAGCGATTTGTTATCGCTCTGTTAGGGGCGTTGGCTTTTTGGGCGGCGCCAGTACTAGCCGCCAGCCCCGAAGTTATTGAAGGGGCAAAGAAAGAGGGAGAGGTCGTCTGGTACGGCGGCGGCTCAGGCGAGATTGATGAAGTTCACGCCAAGAATTTTGCCAAAAAATACCCGTTTCTCCAGGTAAAAAAGACTCGAATCCAGAGCCAGCGGCTGCTCGTCCGTTTTGAGGCTGAAAGCAAAGCGGGAAAGCATATTGCCGATATCGTACGCACGACCGATTGGTACATCGACATCTTTAAACAAAAGGGTCTCTTGATGAAGTATGAATCACCTGAAAGGAAAGCCTTCATCAACGAGCTTAAAGACCGTGACGGCTACTACACAGCTCTCTACAAGCAACTTCATGCCATCGCCTACAACACCAGGATGGTGCGCAAGCAGGATCTTCCCCGATCCTATGACGGCCTGCTGGACCCTAAATGGAAAGGACAGTTGGGGCTTGAGGACGCCGCCTATGTGTGGTTCGTCAATTTGCTGAAGATCAAAGGGGAGAGCCAGGGAATCGAATTTATGAAGAAGCTCGCGCGCCAGAACGTGAGCCTGCGCTCGGGCACCACGCTACTGACCAACTTGGTGGTGGCCGGGGAGATTCCCCTCGTGATCGACATCTACGCCTACACGGTCGACCGCGCGAAGAAAAGTGGCGCGCCGATAGACTTTCATGTCGTCGAACCCGCGATCGTGCACACGATAACCGGCGGCATCAGCAAGAACGCCCCGCACCCCAACGCCGCCAAGCTCTTCATGGATTATCTGCTTTCTGAGGAAGGGCAAAGGACCTATCTCTCCGAGAGCCTCGAGCCTGCGCGGACCGGAATGGATCCGGCTTGGGTGCCCAAGGGGATTAAGCTTTACGTCAACAACCCCGAGATCGGCGACAAGATAGGCTACTATCAAAAACTTTTTGCCGACATCTTCGGCTCGGCGGGCAGCTAGTGTAACGAATTCAGGAATAAGAAAGATTTCCATCGAGAGGAACCGCAGATGGGCTATAACTTGGTGCTTCGTGGGGGTCGCGTAGTCGATGGTTCCGGTTTACCGTCCTACCTGGCTGATGTCGCAATCAAAGATAGAAGGATCGTTGAGATCGGGAGGGTGCGCGGAAACGGAGGTAGAACAATCGATGTCCACGGGCTGGTCGTTTGCCCGGGCTTTAATGATCATCACACGCATATGGATGCCCAGATCCAATGGGATCCTTACGGCACTGCCGAGCCGCAGCATGGCATCACCTCGATTGTCATGGGCAACGATGCGTTAGCCCTTGCTCCTGTGCTATGTTCGAACGCGCCGTGGAGCCGACGATCCGCGCGTTACCAGGCGGATTGAAAAATCGCTCGCGGCGCGCTGATTTCACCCAGCCAAGAGTCGCTCTGATGGTGCAGCGCGCTTTCATCTACAATCCTTGCAGAAGAAACAAAAGACGGTGAGGTCCTATGAATCATCCAATCCTGTGCGCGCTCCCAGCGCTGATTGTCCTTGCGAGCATGGCACTTTACTGTGCTGATCGGGCATTGGCCCAGCCCATTAACTCAGCAACGCTTATCGAAGGAGCAAAGAAGGAAGGAGACCTGGTAATCTATGGAACGACCGACCTGAGACAGGCAACCATTCTCAACGAGAAATTTCGCCAGAAGTATCCTTTTATCGACGTCAAATTGAATCGTTTGACTAGCGATAACATGTACCCAAGGGTAATTGCGGAGACGCGTTCGGGTAAATTCTTGAGCGACGTGCTGCAGAACAACACACTTGGGATGTATTTCTTGAAACGAGGAAAGTTTCTGGCTCACTACGTGTCATCCGAAGATCGCTTCTACCCCAACGATTTCAAAGACCACGGCTACTGGATCACCAGCAGCACCAACGTTCACGTCATCGGCTACAACACGAGAGCTATTGCCCGGGACAAGCTACCGAAGAAGTGGGAGGACCTTCTGAACCCCGCCTGGAAGGGGAGAATGCTGGTCAGCCCCAGGGAACAATGGTTCGCTTGGGTCCTGCAGATTATGGGTAAAGAGAACGGGCTCAATTATATGCGCGCGCTTGCGAAGCAAAACATCGCGATACGCCGCGAAACCACCGCCATGAGGGCCCAACTCGTCACCGCCGGCGAGTCCGACCTCGACGTCGATTCGACTTATAGCGTCCTGACCCCATTGATAAGAAATGGCGCCCCGATCAGCTGGACAACCTTGGGTCCAACTCTCGTGGTTCCAGTAGGGCACGGGGTGTCGGTTCGCGCCCCTCATCCCAATGCGGCAAAACTATTTATCGACTTTGTTCTTTCGAGAGAAGGACAACGGGTAGTTCTGGCGTCCGATCGAAACTCCGCCCGCGCCGATCTCGCTCAGGAGCAGGGTGCCATGAAAGAAGTCAAGTTAATCCCTCTCGATCCCTCTCAGGGTGATAACATGGAGTTCTACGCGCGCCAGGCTCAAGAGATCTTCGGTAAGTAAGCTTCCGAGGACCCAAAGGGGTCGAACTTGTCTCTGGGAGTTCAAAACGTTCAAGACGTTCAATCGCTTCGCTTCGTTCAAATCGTTTAAGAATCAAAACGGATTGATGACGAACTGTGACTTCATATGGCTTTCAAAAGGGAAGGACGTTTAGATACCTAACGGGTTCCTGCAACAATGCCTGTCTCAATCCGGCGTTTGCCTGGATCCACGGCGATGACGCGCCGGACATCGCCAACAACTGGCTCGGCATCGTGGCGCCCGGGGTGCGCAATAATGGAATAGACGATAAGACTTGGACAGATCACGTTGACGTTCGTCCAACTATGCTGTCGCTGCTCGGCTTGCAGGATACCTACGTGCACGACGGTCGCGTGCTGATTGAAACGATCGAGGAGCATGTCCAGCCCGTGCGCTTGCGCGGCCACACGCATACGCTCAGTGGCTTTGTCAGCATCTACAAACAAATCAACGCGCCTTTCGGGCAATTCGCCATGGACAGCCTGAAAGTTTCAACTGCAGCTTTGGCGAGCAACTCGGCAAACGACGCGACATACCTTGCGTTGGAAAATAAAATACTCGATTGGACCGCCCTGCGTGACTCGATAGTGGCGGACATGATGTCGATGCTCAATGGGGCAGCTTTTGAAGGCGAGGTCTTTGACGAGGTTACGGCCCGCCAGTTGATTAGCCACGCTCAAGCGTTGCTCGAAGACGTTAGTAGCTGCGCGGCTAACCCAACCGCCTGCGCTCAATAGCGTGCACCCATCGATGGCAGCGCAGAGATAGACGAAAATCTTCCGTGTCCATCCATGGGAAGCCGTGCGGTTCCTGGTGCGGCTTCCCGTGAATTCACCGTCAATCGGCCACGCCGATTGGCAACGAATGAAAACGGCAAGGGAGTTTGAAGATCTGACTATCTTAGTTTGATTGCCTCGCTATTTTTTCTGCCTGCTGATCCAAAGTTTGTTCCTCGTGATGGTCTCGCAGCGCTGAACGTAAATCTTTCGCGACCGCCGCTCAGAGAGTTCATGTGACCGTTTCGACCCCGGTCGCTCGCTCCGAAATTTTCTAAAAGCTCTCCAAAAAATAAGGCACCGCTAGCCTCCAGACGCGACTGGACATCTTTTCCGACTTAGAGTAATGAGGGTCCAAACTGGATGAAGCGGGAAAAATAGTCTCGTCTTTACGCTGAGTTTTTCTCAGTTGGCGCGCACCTCTCTTTACAGGAAGATCGTCTGGCAACTAAACTCGGACTTCGGGTTTTACCGAGTGTAACGGCAAATGAAGGATGCCATGAAGAAAACATTCCTCACCATAGCTGTACTGGTTCTGGTCCTTGGCATGGCGCCCACCATCTTCGCCCAGCGACCGCTCACGATTCGGCTAGGAGTCCATGGCGCGGTGCAGGGGGCGCCCGACGTCATTGCGATCCGCCAGGGTTATTTCAAACAGGAGGGCTTAGAAGTTGACTGGCGCCGCTTCGGCGTCGGCCGTGAAGGT
>DASXSW010000665.1:0-8596 GCA_036505755.1 Binatia bacterium
ATCGAGTCCGTACACGTAATTGATGTTGACCGCCCAGTTGGGGTGACTGGCCGAGGGCGGCGGGGCCGGGGCGAACAGATAGGAAATGAGAAAGACCATGATCGCGACCACGGACTGTAAGCCAAGCGCTCGCCGGTTGTAACCCAACCGCGAGAGCAACCACAACAGGAAGAAGGGTAACCAACCGTGAAACAGCGAAAGCGCCCGCAGAAACAGAGGGATGCTCGAATCGAGCATGTAACCGGTGACGCCGGTTATGTGCACGCCTGCAATGAGCCGAAACAGAAAATCGACCACCCACAGCAGCTGAGGTATTGTAATGGCGACCGCTTGCATACTGACCAGAAGCCGGCTTTCAATCCAGATCGCCACGGTGGTGACGAGCAAAGCGATGTCGCAAAAATAGAGAAAGTTCCACGGGCTGTAGGTCACCCAATAGCTCGGCACAACGATCGCCACAAAAGCGGAATAGGCCAACTTTACCCAGGTCGGAATGCGTCGGCTCGTTACCGTTGTCATGATGGATGATTGCCTAGCGGCGAGTCACGGTCGCGCCCGTGCCGCACCGGGCGCGGTCCAAAGGGGGTTGTGCCGCGTTCGACTACAAGTATATATAGGTAGCGATGCGCAGCAACCGCTTATCTCGTCACTAGCTCCTAGCTACGCTTTCTGGGGAAGCCTGGCGGAAACGATGTAAAAGGCCCGTAGGATTTTCTTCACGATGCGTATTCATTGCATTGTATTTATTGCGTTATGCCTTTCATGGGGTTCAGTCGCCGCCGCGGACTACAAATATCCCTATCATGACCCCTATTTAGCAACGGCCACGACGGCGATTTTGAATGACGATGGCCCCGCTCCCCGGCTCAAATCGGAGATGGTCCATGTGCCGGGGCTCGCCAACAGAAATCAGCTGCCTTCTCTCGAAGGACGCGGCGAGTTGAGTGTCGCCCTGTATCGCCAAAACCATCGAGCGCCTTTGCTTTTCATTCTCTCTGGCATCGGATCCAATCCTTACTTTGGAGTTGGCACCTATTTAGCTCGTCTCTTCTATCAAGAGGGCTCTCATGTCGCCATTTTGCCCTCACCAATGAGCTGGAATTTTGCGTTGTCGGCCAGCGGCAGCGGCGCGCCAGGTTATGCTCCCGCAGACGCCCGTGATCTATATGAAGCCATGCAGAAATGCCTTTCCGTCCTAAGGGATCGACATAACGTCGAGATCACGAGAATCAACTTCATGGGCGTAAGCCTGGGGGCGCTCGAAGGTGCTTACCTGAGCGTGATCGATGTTACAGAGCGGAAGATAGGGATAGAAAAGTATCTTCTGGTGAATCCGCCCCTGGATCTCTCTTATGCGCTCAAAAAAGTCGATGAATGGGATGCGTTACAAGAAAAATTCGGCACAGACAAATCCAAGGACATCATGGCGAAAGCCGTTGCCATCGTCGAGTCCTTTTCCGAAGACAGGCGCGATGATCCAGCTGTCTTTGACAGATTGGCAAAGAAGTTCGCTAGTTTCACGACAGAAGAACTCCAGTTTCTCATTGCTGAGGAGTTGCAAACTCTGCTTCCCGAGCTCATTTATGTCTCGCAAGCCATTCGCGATCAAAAGGTTCTTAGAGCTGGTAAAGACCAGGTCCGAAAACGTCTCCAAGAAGCGAAGGGTTTGACGTTCATGGATTACAACGAAAAAATTGGCCTGCCATTATGGAGAATCCAGGAGGGAGAGATCCAAGGTGATTTAGAGAGCTTTAGCAAGCGAGGATCTTTGGCGCGAATTCTTGATCGGCTGCGTGGCAATCCAAAAGTGCATATCATGCATAACTCCGATGATTTCTTGTCCGACAGGAAATCAATCGAAGAACTCAAAGAGACATTGGGCGATCAAGTGGCGCTCTATCCCTACGGTGGACACCTTGGTAATCTCTGGTTCCCGGAAAATAAAGAATATGTTTTGCGGCAATTCAAGACGGTCCCCTAATTGACATTTTCTTTGTCAGGCTAACTCCAGTCGACATGGCCAGGCGACAGCGAAAGACAAAAGATTCGCCTGTTTCAGCGCGCTCCGCACCGACGCGACAACAACATCTGAAGCTGTTCGGCGCGACCGATCCCCGCGGCTTCGAGGCTGGCGGCGAACGCCGAATTTGCGCTCACGAGCGGCGCGACGTCGCATTCGAGAAAACGGAGGCGGTCGGTTTCCGTTTCGTGAATCAGGTCAATGCGTGCCGCCCAGTCAACCCTGAAGATCTTGGCAATCTCCAATGCTGTACGGCGCACCCGCTCGGCGAGGCCGATGTCAGCGAGCGGCGCGCGGGGCGCTGGCCGCAGATATTTGCGGAAGAAAGAATACGGCGTTCCCTGGGGCAGAAAAATGCGTAGCGGCATTCCGGCCCGCTCGCGAAATACAGCCACCGTCAGCTCCACCCCGCGTACGTATTGCTGCGTGATGTAGCGGTCGGTTCGCGCGTGCGCGGGAATCCGACTGTCTCTCAAGAACCGCACGCCGATCGAATCGGATCCGCGCCGTGGTTTGAGCACCATCGGAATCGGCGGCATGTTCGCCTCGCTGGCGAGCGCGGTTGCCGGACAATCCACGCCGCGCGCAGTCGCGATACGGTATGCCTCGTACTTATCGTAACAGCGTTCCATCACTGTGGCGCTGGGCCCGAGAAAAGGTCTGGCGGCGCGCGTGAGCGTCTGCACGGCGGCGAGCATTACGGGGTCGGAAACGCGCAGTACGAGCAGTCCCGCAGGTAGGTCGGCAATCGAGTCATCACGGAATCGGGCGAGCTGCGTCTCGTACCCAGCGCGTCGCAGCTCGTCGGCGAAGAAGTGTGCTTCGGCGCGATGGATCCAGGCGAGTGGATGGGGCTGCCAGGATTCGCGCAGGACGATGACGTTCATCGATCACGTATTCTCGATCACTGCAAATGCCACGAAGTGTGTCATGAGCTTACGCTCGCCCGCAGACGATGAAAAGGGAAGAGTGGGCTGGTGTCCCAGCGAAGAGATCGGTAAGGATGTTTGATAAAAGCTGAAGGCTGGAGTGCCTTGATCGAAGTCATCGACGCGTTAATCACGATTGACGCGCCAACGCGGAGGAATACCATGAAATATGTATTATTGTTGGCCATCGCTATGATCACCATGTGGAGTTGTGAAGTCGCGCGAGCGGTCGAGATCACTCTTATTGCTCCCGGCGGCATCAGAGCCGCCGCGGAAGAGATGATCCCGAACTTTGAACGAGCGACCGGGCACAAGGTCAAGGCGACATTCGGCTCGGGCGGCGGAACCAAGGAACGAGTCATCCGGGGCGAACCATTCGATGTGCCGATCGTGCAACCGCCATTAGCGCCAGTGATCGCGTCGGGTCACGTTGTTGCTGCGAGCGAAACGTTGCTTGCGACCGTGGCCGTGGGCGTCGCCGTGCGAACCGGTGCGCCGAAGCCCGGCATCTCGACCGCCGATACGGTCAAGCGGCTCCTCCTCGGGTCAAAGGCCATTTCCTATCCCAATGCTGCGAGTGGCGCGGGCGCCGGCGTGAGCTTCAACGAGACGTTGCAAAAGCTCGGCATCGCCGATGCGATGAAGCCGAAAATCAAAATCGCCCAGGGGGGCAGAGGCGCAATGGAACTCCTCGCCAAAGGCGAGGTCGACATCGGCTTGACCTTCATCAGCGAAATCATTAGCGAGCCCGGCGTCGAAGTTGTCGGGCCTTTGCCCCGAGACGTTTCGACTCCGACAGCTCTGGTGGCTTTCGTGTCCGCGCACTCGAAGGAGCCCAAGGCCGCCCAGGCGCTGCTGCGCTACCTGTCCTCTGCCGAAGCTGCGGCAGTCTATAAAAAGCGCGGAATGCAAGCGGGTCCCTGAGCAAAAAGAAACTCTGCTATTGCGCCTCGACACGAAGTCCAAACACAGGCGTAGTGCCATCAACAAAGTGAATGAGTCGATGACACGGGTTATCCGCTTATTATTTCTTTCACCGTGTGTAATAGGTCATACATGTTAAACGGTTTGGTAAACGAGGGTAAGTGTCTCCAGTCATTTTTGGCCAACAAATCGGGGTGTCCGGTTATGAGTATCACTCTAGTCGGCAGTGATCTGGACTTTATGTGATCGATGACGTCAAACGCGTTCAGGCGAGGCATGACCACATCGCATATCATAAGATCAAACCTGTTCGTGTCGAGCATCTCGATGGCGCGGTCACCATCGTCTGCCTCATAAACTTCATAGTTCGCCTCACGCAAAAAGCGCACAATGATTTCGCGATTGCGTGGATCGTTATCGACCACAAGGATTCTTTTTGGCATAGCCGCCTAGCTGTAAAAGTGATCTGCCCATAACACGTTTAACAATTAGAGCAAAGACTAAATATCCACCTTGAAGTTACCGGCTTTTGGGCCTGCTTTGGCAGTGAAGTCAGGGGGATCGAGACTCTTTAGTCTATCTGCTTTGGCGGAACTTCGTGGTACTTTGCGTCGCGCCGGACAAATCCAACACTCACGGTAGCGGCATTTATCAGGCGTGAAACATCTAGATTCTGCAGTCAGAAATTCCCGACATATACGAGTTTCCCTACATGGATATTCTTCAGTCTAGAATAATCAATCTTTGAGACCTTTTCTTTATTCAATGCCTTTGGGACAAAATAGCGGCGTTTTTGCGAACTTCTATTTTTGCTGACTGGCTGAGAGTGGTACGTGTTTTGCGGGTTTTAATGATTAAAGCCAAGCAGAGACGAGGTGCGCTATGACCAAACGAAGACATCGCGCTTTGATTTGGGTGGGTTCTATTTTCGGCATTGTTGCCATCGCGCTGGCAGTTTTTATTGCAACTCTGGATCAGAACAAAGCGAAGAAATACATATCCGCCGGGGTGAGCAAGGTCACGGGCCGGCAATTGAGCATCAATGGGGATCTCAAATTAGATCTCGGCTGGATCTCCCGATTGAGCGCCAGCGAGATACTATTCCAGAACGCTAGCTGGAGCAAACACCCGCAGATGGCCGAAGTTGGACGCTTCGACGTCGAGATAGATCTCTGGCAACTCATTCGGCATTTCCGCGTGGTTCTCCCCACCGTCACTATTTCCCAACCCAAGGTGGTTCTCGAAAAAAATGCTGAGGGTTCGGCAAATTGGGAGTTTCGCGCGGCGCCCGCAGTGACCGAACCCGTGGTACCGGAGAACCGCAGCGATTTTCCTGTGATCGAAAAACTAATTATAAAAGACGGCATGCTCCGGTTTGATAACCAGGAAAGCAAAACCCAGATTGAATTGAAGGTCACCGAGGCGGAAGGCGCGGGATTTTTGGAGGCGCCGGTCAAGCTCAAGGCGGAAGGCACCTATCAGAAACTGCCATTGACTCTATCTGTGGACGGCGGTTCCTATCAAAACCTGAGAAGCTCGAAGGAGCCATACCCTCTGAAGGTCAACCTCGGCGCCGGAAAGCTGAAAGCAAGAATCGACGGCAATCTGACCGAGCCATTGGCGATGAAAGGGGAAGACGTCACCCTCGATATTCAAGGTGACGACATGGCGAATCTCTATCCGCTCATCCACCTCGTGTTTCCATCGACGCCGCCTTACCGGCTCAAAGGTCATTTAAAGCACGACGGAAAAGTTTGGTCATTCGCAAACTTTTCCGGGCGGGTGGGCGATAGCGACCTGTCGGGTAACATTCGCGTGGATACTGCGCCGAAGCGCCCCTTTATGAAGGCCGATCTCGTTTCTAACTTACTCGACTTCGACGACTTGGCGGGTTTCATCGGGGGCAAGCCCGGAACAGCTCCGGGCGAGACGGCTTCGGAGGAGCAAAAAAAGCAAGCTGCCGCGGAAAAGGACGGCGATCGAATATTTCCGGATCAACGCTACGATCTGGAGCGTTTGCGAGCGATGGATGCGGACGTTCGGCTGCGCGCCAAAAAAATTCTCGCGCCGAAACTACCCATCGACGACCTTAACGCAAGTTTGAACCTGAACGACGGAGTTTTGAGCTTCGCGCCGGCTGCGTTCGGCGTCGCCAACGGCCGGATGGAGATCTACAGCACGTTCGATGGATCGAAACGGCCCTCGAAGGTGAAGATCGACGCGCGGCTCCGGCACCTGGATTTGAAACGATTCCTCGCTGACACTTCATTTGCACAAAAAACCCTCAGCCCTATTGGAGGGCGAATCGTTCTTACGGGAACCGGCGAATCGTTTCGCGAGCTCATGGCGACAGCCTCCGGCAACACTTTCTTGGCCATGTCGGGGGGAGAGATCAGCGAGTTGCTCGTTCGGTTGGCCGGACTCGATGTCGCTCATGCCTTGGGCGTGGTCATCCGGGGCGATAAGCCCATCCCTGTCCGCTGTGCGTTACTAAATCTCCAGGGACAGGATGGACAAATGGGCGTTCAAAGTCTGGTTTTCGATACCGCCAACTCTGTCGTTTCCGGTGAAGGCAACATCGACCTCCGGGATGAGAAGGTCAACATTGTGGTACTGCCGGTGCCGAAAGGTTTCAGCCCATTGAGCCTGCGTTCGTATATCCGCGTGACGGGAGGTTTTAAGAACATCTCCGTGTTTCCGGATCCGATCAAGACCGGGACAGATTCCCTGTTTAAGAAGATCTTCAATGTTCTGACGATGCTCGTAATGACTCCACTCCAACCGAGAGACCTCGGCCAGGGGAAGGACGTGGACTGCGATGCCTTGATCGCCCAGGTCCAGAACCAAGACCCGAAGGGACTCGTGCTCAAAGACGTTTACAGAGGCGGAACCACGGCACCTCGAACCGAGAGCGAGCCCTCGCAACAACATGCGAGCCAAACGCGGTGAGGCGCGAGACCTGCCAGCAAGCACAAAGAATGTTGTGAAACCCCCGGTGGTAAGCCGCAACAAGACCGTCACCACGAAGGCCGCGAAGGAGCGCGAACAAAATTATCGAAAACTTGCGCGGCCTTCGCGCGCTCATGCTTTGCATGTGTCGCGCTGAATGCTACGTGTCGATTCTTTTCCGTAGCGGCGGACTTTCTGGGCTTGCTGCTGAACTCGGAACTTCCAGATCGTCCAGCTTCTTGTCGGACGTGTTGATCGCGCACTCATGGCCATTAGTGGTAAAATTTGACCTCTAATCAGCAGCTCTTCGACCAGGACATATCAGCGCCCCATCCATCCAAAATATCGTAATTTCAAAGCGTTAGCCATATATTGTGCCGACGGCATATCCTTTGCGGTTCATTCCGCTAGATTCTTGCGAGTTCTTACTAATTACCGGCCTCGTGCATGGCTAGACGCAGGGAAACGATAAAAGCAACGATCCGCAGGTTTATTGCGCCTGGTAAAATGGCCGCTGCCAATCCAGTGGGTTTTTCCGGCAGTGCTCCGGATGCGGAGAAATCTTCATACAATGGTTCCCAGGCTATCTATCACATCCTAGCTATAGCCGGCTTGGGCGTCGTCTATTTCGTCGCAGCTAAACTCGGGCTGAAACTTGCCTTCCTGTATCCCAGCGCGAGTTCAGTTTGGCCCGGCACAGGGATCGCGCTGGCGGCGATGCTGCTATTTGGCTACCGGGTTTGGCCAGCGATCTTCGTGGGAGCATTTGTTGCGAACCTGACGACCGCGGGATCCGTGGCAACTTCGCTCGGCATCGCGACCGGTAACACTCTCGAAGGCTTGATCGGCGCGCGCTTTCTGAATCGCTGCGCTAACGGTCGCAAGGTATTTGATCGTGCGCGAGACATCCTAAAGTTTGCTTTCTTGGCGGCAACGCTCAGCACCGTCGTCAGCGCTACAATCGGCGTGACGAGCCTCTCCATCGGCAAATTCATCCAACCGAAGGATTTTGGCCGGGTTTGGTTTATCTGGTGGCTGGGAGACACCATCGGCTCGATACTGCTCACCCCGCTCCTAGTGCTATGGAGCATTAATCCCCGCATTCGTTGGAATCTGAGTCAGATATTCGAAAGGATTTTATTTTTATCTGGTTTCGTCTTGCTAAATTTGATCATCTTCGGAGGCCTAACTTCCTTGTCACTGGAAAATTATCCATTGGAGTTTCTCGTTGTCCCGTTCTTTATTTGGGCGGCGTTCCGTTTCGATCAACGCGAAACGGCAGTGGCGATTATCGTGTTGGCGGCAATAGCCATTTGGGGCACACTCCGCGGTTACGGCCCATTTGGGTTGCGAACCTCAGAGAAGTCCTTGCTCCTCTTGCAATCGTTCGTGGGAGTTAAAGCAGTGATGAGTTTGGTGCTCTCGGCGATAGTTGCGGAATATCGGCGGGTCGACGCGCAGCTGCTGCATCTAGCGGTTACCGATCCTTTGACCGGCTTATCGAACTATCGCAAATTTATCGATGTTCTCGATGGCGAGATCAGGCGCGCAGACCGAACCGACCGGCCTTTTGCGATTCTCTTCGTCGACGTGGACAAGCTAAAGCTAATCAATGACAATCTCGGCCACATTACCGGCAACCAGGCACTGTGTCGAGTGGCTAATGCCCTGCGAGGATCGTGTCGTTCCATCGACACGGTTGCGCGTTTCGGCGGAGATGAGTTTGCGATGATCCTACCCGAAGCTGAAGAAACGGCAGCCCATATCGTTGCGG
>DASXSW010000666.1:0-17605 GCA_036505755.1 Binatia bacterium
CACCATCGAGCCGAAGCCCGTACAGCCCGGCGGGGTACCGATCTGGCTTGCGTCGAACAACGTCGAACCCGGCCTTCGCCGCGTCGCGCGATTGGGCGACGGCTGGCTCAACAATATCAAGAGTCCCGAGGTCTATCGCGAGTGCTGGGACAAGATCTGCGGGTATGCCGTAGAAGTCGGCCGCGAACCCGCCTCGATTCATCCGGCAATTTACTTCACGCTCGCGGCTGGCGGTAAAGAAGCCGTCGTCGAGGGACAATCATTTTTGGCGCAATACTACAACCGCTCCTACGAAGCGGTCGCGAACGCGATGCTCTGCGTCACCGGATCCTGGAATGAAGTGATAGACTGGATGGAGAAGTATATCGAAGCTGGCGCCGGAACCGTTGTCTTACGCTTCGCCACGCGCGATCAGCTCGGCACCCTCGACGCATGCGCCGAAGCCCTCAACCGGCGCGGGCTGCTTGGTAAAACCTCAGGTCTCACCTGATCAAATCAGCGACTTGAGTCGCTTGCTGCTCATTTCGGTTGAAGGATTTGAACGGCTGAACGGGTCTTAGTCCGAGATCTTTAAGATCACTTTCCCGAACTGCTTGGCCTCTTCAACATACCGTTGCGCCGCCGCGCCGTCTTGCAACGCAAAGACACTGTCAATGATCGGCTTGATTTTTGTCGCGTTCATGAAGCTTATGAGCAATCGAAACTCGTCTCTGCTTCCCAACGTCGAGCCGTAGATTCTTAGCTGCTTGGAAACGAGCGCCGCGATATCATCGACGGGTTGCCCGCCCGCGGTTGCGCCGCAAGTTACCAGCCGTCCGCCTCGCGCCAACGACGCGAGGCTTTTTCTCCACACTTCTCCACCGACGCAATCGAGCACCACATCCACGCCGCGACCATCGGTTAAATCGCTCACAGCCTTTGCGAAATCGGCCTTGTGGTGGTTTATGCCGTAATCTGCTCCCAAATTCTTTGCCCGCTCTAGTTTGTCATCACTGCCTGACGTGACGATGACCCGCGCGCCGATTTTTTTTGCCAATTGCAGGGACGCGCTGGCCACTCCGCCGCCAATACCGATGATCAGCAACGATTCCCCCGGTTTCAGCTTCGCATTGGAAATCAGCATGCGCCAAAGCGTGATGAATACGAGCGGGAACGCCGCCGCTTCCTCGAAAGAGTATCCTTGTGGAATCGGAAAACAATTTTGCGCCGGCAACTTCACGTACTCCGCGTACGTGCCCTCGATTCGCTCCCCTAGGACGCGCAAGTACACGCACATGAAATCCTGATCGGTGATACAAAACTCGCAGCGTCCGCAGCCGGTTGGCGGATAAAGGCAAACAGCGTCTCCGACTTGCACGTTTCCGGATTGCGCGCCAACTTCTACCACCACGCCCGCCCCATCTGCGCCAAGAATATGCGGCATCGGTACGTTGATACCTGTCGCGCCCATGCGGTTCCAAATATCGATGTGATTGATCGAAGCCGCTTTGAGCTTAACAATGACCCCGTTGGGCTCCGACAACTTCGGCTCGTCGGCATCTTCGAAAAAAAGTTGCTCCACGCCTCCGTAGCCGTGCATTCGAACAGTTTTCAATTTTCCTCCGGGACAAAATCTCGCTAACAAGGCACGGTCTCGTTGTCAAACGAGCCGCGTGCTGCGGACCGAGATCACTGAGCTGACCGAACGAGTCGCGGATAATTGAATTAATCCAATGGCGCGGGGATTCGAATTTTTTTTTTGGAGGAAGGGTGTCCCCTCGTCGGGGACACCCTGGGGTGATAGCCGCAATCATGAACCGAGGAGGAGAGTTCACGGTTGCGCTCGGGAACATTTTTGCCGAGCTCGGCGATCTTAAGAATTTATCTCATTCTGTTCATCGAGTACTGCAGCTTCTTCAGTTCGCTCTGAAGATACATGTCTTTCAATTCGTGACGATCCATATGGGCTTCGAGCAACTCGGCGGGAAACATCTTTGCTCCGCAACGATGACACATCGCCGCGTGGAAGGTTTCCTTTGCATACTGGATCTCATGGTAATGGTTACTTATCTCTGGTTCCATTTTGTCCCTCTCTGTCGTTGATTTACAGCGCGACGCATCCTCATTCAGCAATTGACATGCCAAATAGGAATGTGATCCAACCGCCATCCAACGTATTGATATTCCATAGAATTGCTATGACCTCGAAATTTACCCGGGATGGGTATCGAACAAAGTCGGCAAGTCATGAGTGTCCACGGTTTACATTTTTGTGCCCCGATCGATCAGCACGAGACCTGTGACGACTAAACGTCATCAGCAGTCGAAACCACCGACCTCTTGGCAGAAAAGCCGGTCTATCCGCGATTGGGCAGAATGATTGGACAACCCGTGGGCGCTGAATACCTCGCGCTTTGAATCTAATGCGGGTGACGGAAAAGGAGTCGCGCGAATTTTGCGAATGAAAACCCGCCGACGGAGAAAAGGCCTAAGCTCGGGTCACCGAGATAATAACAAGTCAACCGAAGCATCGAACGCGATGGGTTATTTCACGACAGTATGTTTCTCGAACTCATGCGCCATTCTTAAGCCGATCGTTTGGTCGGTTGATCTCATCTCACGGACTGCGGCGCTATTACGTTCGCTTTTGGCTGGTCCTCATTTTTGAGCATTCGAACAGATATTGAACATTGAGAATTGAAATGCACTTCAAACGGACGCCGAGTAATTCCCTGCGGCACGCCGTTATTCAGATTGAATAACTTCCTTCATCAAAGCGCTCGGCAGAAAGTTCATCTGACGAGCACTTCGCGGACTTTTTCAAATCGCATTGACGCGGTCCGATTGGATCGCCTGCGTGAGCGTTTGATATCACCTGCGCAGGCGTTTGATATCGCCTGCACAAGCCGTGTGCGATCCCGGCTTCTGCGCTCAAACAAATTATTCACCGACAGACGCGATTAAATTTTACAAACTATTTAAAATCGTCGCCTACATATGAGTCACCGAAAGCTCAAAAAGCATGCATGTTTGATCATTTCATTGCGACCGCAAAAGTTGACTCGCGGAAGATTGTACGAATTCCACTGGTTAGAATTCACGGTGCCAAACTGGTTTTGGCATGAGCATTGCGGTTTATATATGAATGGATTCTTTCGAATGAAGCTGCGGCTTGTGCGAAGCCGGGTGCCACTCGTAGTGACACAGGAAGATCACCTGCAAGTCGTCCTCGCAGCGCTTCACAAGAACTTTACCTTTTAGCAATCTCGGCGTTTCACTCGGCGGTTAGGTTCAGGATGACGATCGAAATGGGAATGTGTTGGCGTTGAGCTTTTTTCCGACACGCTGAATCAGTCAATCGAGTGTGTGCTTGCGATTTTGCGAATGGGACCTCTAACAGAGAGGAGAATATTTCATGAGCCAGACGAAAACGTCCATCTATATCCTCTGCGGTGTTGCCGACTACCGCCCGCCTGAAATTTGGGAAAAAGTCGCAGCGAATAGCGAAATGCTCCAAGAGTCTTGGGAGTCGGGAAAACTTGAGTCGCTTTATGCAGAGTCCCTTTTGTGGACGGGTTTTGAAAAGTTGACTGCCGAAGCGATTGCTGGCGGAGTCGATCTTACCGAGGTAAGAGCTATAAACGTTGCGGTGTCGTACCCACGAGAGCTGGCGCAGATGACGGAAGACGAGCTGGCGGATGATTTTCTGTGGCGTTTATCCAAGAGTCCGCGGCGAAACCTATTTAAAAAGTTGCCAAAAATTCGTTTCACACCGAGTCACGCCGCGTCTTCGTCGGGAATGGTGCCGTTCAACGACGCCATTGCGGATATTTTGTTGCGCGGCGACGAGACTTCCATCGTGGTCACGGCAGGCAATACCAAGGGAACCAATCGTCATCGCCCCCGTATCAGCCCCGACGAGACGACGGAGATCTTTGCCAGTCTGATTTCGCCTTTCGATCGCAAACATACCGGTGCCAACATGCTCAAGCTTGGCGCCGTCGCAGTGGGCCGGGCGGGCCAGTCGGATTCAAATCTGTTAGAGGCTCTGGAAAAGTTCGCCTACGATCAGCGCGTTTTCACTCACCAGTTAGCGATGCGAAATCTATCCACGGCTCACGTGGCGACCCATCCGGATAAAATCAAGGATCAGACTGTTTTTTACCCTCTCAAGTTGCGCTCGGTGGCACCGCAAAGTCTAGGGTATGCCGGTTTCATCCTCTCCAACAAAGCTCCCGATACCGCACGAGCGGTGCGGGTTGTTGGCTTAGGGTCGGGCGTGGACGCTTCGAGCATTCGTGATCGTGACAGTCATCTATCGCGAGCCATGACAACGTCGGTAACCGCTGCATTGCGTCAGGCAAACATTGTCAATCCTGCGGATTTGAAGATTCTTGAACTTCACAATCCGTTCCCCGGCGTTTCGCTTGCCGAGTTGGAAGTTATTCTCAAGTTCATCGGGTACGGGGGGCGTATCAGCGATGCCTTGCTCTCTAACGACATCGGAACAAACGGAAAGTTAATCAAGGCCGGACGCTCGGGCGGGGCCATGTGCGGACATGCGATTACGCCGACTTTTGTTCGTCTCGCCTTTGAAGCAGCCAAAGAACTACTCGGAACCGGTGGTTATCCTGAAATGGTCACTGACGACGACCGGATTTCGTACGCGGGAATCAGCAGCGTGGGTGGGCATCACACTTTCGACGGTTACCTTTTGTTAGCCGGCGGTAAGACTGAAAAAGTCGAGAATATCGACTCCGACCTCGCTCCTTTCGACCATGACTACCTTAACAGAATTGTTGACCGCGACCTGTGCGAACAGGCGAATTTGGCAGCGGCCGAAGTCCCGAACAGTATGACAGTCGCGTTTATCAGCTATCGGGAGTCGAGACTGGGACGCGAGTATTTCGGTATCGCGCACGCACCGGACGGTCGTGACTTTCCATTTTCGGCGTCGCAACCGCTGTTCGAACGGCTAGATGCTTCACACTCCGATGCCTATCCCATCAGACTTTCCCCAACCCTTCACGCCATCGAGGATTGGAAACAAATGAAGCTTCAGCCGCAATCGTTTATGCCCGCGACGATGGCGTAGTTAACAGGCCTGATGTGATGGATTTTTTCTGCTAGCGATTGAACACTGGCCGGACGGTCTAGAGTTTTTCGATGGCGATGGCCGTGGCTCCGCCGGTGCCGTGGCAGAGTGCGGCCACGCCCGTTTTCTCGCCTCGTTCCGCTAAGGAATTGAGCAGGGTCACGATGATCCGCGCACCCGTGCAGCCGATCGGATGCCCCAAGGCGATCGAACCGCCGTTGACATTCAACCTGTCAAACTCGATCCCGAGAAGCTTGCTGAAAAGCACACTGCTAACGGCGAATGCTTCGTTATTCTCATATAAATCAAAGTCGTCGATTCCTTTGTCCAATTTGTCCAGTAGCTTCTTGACGACGGTGATGGGCGCTTCAACGTAGCGCCAACTCTCCCCCGCCGCCCAAGTTCCGCCAAGAACTCGTGCGAGGGGTTCCAGCTTGTGTTTCTTCACCGCTTGTTCACTGGCCAGGATTAATGCCGCAGCGCCGTCGCTGATCTGGCTCGAATTGCCGACGGTCAACATTCCGTCCTTATTGAACGCCGGTGACAATTTCGCTAAGCGTTTTAGGCTCGTATCTTCTCGAATGCCCTCGTCGTAATCCAAGGAGATTGTCTCTTTGGGTGTATGGACTTCTATGGGCACGATTTCTTTTCTGAAAAAACCTCTGTGGGTTGCCTCTGCGGCGCGCTTGTGCGAATAATACGCGACCTCATCGAGCTTTTTCCGGGATATCTCCCACTCGACTACCAACCGCTCGGTCAAAGCGCCCATGATCCCTTCCGCAATCGGATCGGTTAAACCGTCCTGAAGTAATGTGTCCCCAAGCTGTTCCGGCGCTCCCATGAGTAGACGATAACCCCAGCGCGCTTTATGGGACAGAAAGAACCCTGCTTGAGACATCGATTCAATGCCGCCTGAGAGTATCAGATCAGCCTCGCCAGCTTTGATCGCGGTCGCAGCGTTCATAACCGCCATCATGCCTGAGGAACAGACCATATCCACCGCATAGCCGTCCACTTCCTGCGGAATTCCGGCTTTTACCGCGGCCTGTCGCGGCACAAGTTGTCCGTGGCCGGCGCGCAGAATATTGCCCATGATGTAAAGATCCAAGTCTTTGCCATCGATACCTGCTCGGTCGAGAGCCGCCCTCATCACGTGCGCGCCCAGATCCGCGGGAGAAAACTCCTTGAGAGCTCCGCCGAAACGTCCAATCGGCGTGCGTGCTGTTGAAACGATGAATACTTCATCCATGCGCTTTCTCCCACTCATAAAAATCCGGCCGAGCATAGCTTAAAATGATAAGAATTGCGATCATGAAATTTCTTTGTCCTTCTCGCACCGGCGTCGGTCTAAGTTTTTACCACCTCCTTTTTATGACTTCGGGGTTTTGTCCAGTATCGCGCTTCGCATCTTTCGCCATCCACGAGTCTCCATATCTTATGTATGGCGACCGCCATTGATGCTTAGAGTCGTGCCGCTGACGTAGCTTCCAGCCACCGGAGAAAGCAAGTAAGCTACGCCCCAGGCAATCTCTTCGGGTTTGCCAAACCGGCGCAGAGGTATGGTCTCAAGAATTTTAGCTCGGATGTGATCGGGTATTGCTTCCAGCATCGCGGTCTCGGTGAAACCAGGAGCGACGACGTTAGCGCGCACCCCATAGCGCGCGCCTTCCAACGCGATCGCTTTAGCCAGACCGATGAGGGCAGCTTTCGACGCCGCATAATTCGCTTGGCCTATGTTCCCCTGCTCACCGACAACAGAGCCGATGAAAACCATCGCGCCGGCGCGGCGCTCGTACATGAGTGGAATGATGGGTTTGATGGTATTGAAGACGCCGGTCAGGTTGACGTCGATCACTGCTTGCCATTGATCCGCGGTTAACTTCTGCAGGAGGTTATCTTCATTGACACCAGCGTTGGCGACAACCCCGTAGATCGGCCCGAACTCTCGCTCGACCCTTTGCACGGCTTCTACCATCGCTCGAGCGTCGGTAACGTCGGCTTGGAGCGGCAACGCGCCCGGCAACTCCAAGATCGAACGGTCGATGTAAGCGACCTTCGCGCCTAAATCTTTTAACAACGTGACCGTGGCCGCCCCGATACCGCGGCTGCCACCCGTCACTAGAATGACTTTGTTATCGAATCCCAGCATCGTACCTTCCTTGGGTAGAAAATCATTTTACCGTTTACCGTCGGAGCCATGTGGCGATCGCGGGTGGTAAATCGCGTTGAACTTTTCCGCTCACGTACATCCCAATATGGCCCGTAGGAAAGGAAAGTACGGTGTAATCCCGGTTAGCACAGAATTTTTCGAGGGCTAGAGAAGAAGCCGGCGGCACCAAATGGTCTTGTTCGGCGTAGATGTTGAGCACCGGCATTCGAATATTTCTAAGGTCGACGTTCTTGTTGCCGATTTTGACTTCGCCCTTGATCAACTTATTGCCCTGGTAGAAGTCTTTCATGAATTGCCGGAAAGCTTCGCCGGCTTGATCAGGGCTATCGAAAATCCATTTTTCCATACGCAAAAAATTTAGCAGCTCGGTCTCATTGTCCATGAGATCGATGACGTCGAGATACTTTTGCACGCCCAACAGATAGGGCTTGAGCATCAGGTAACCCGCGTTGAGAAATGAACCGGGGATGTTTCCCAGCGCGTCGACCATCAAATCTATATTGACGCTCTGCGCGCCAACGGAGCAGCCGGACCAGCGGTTGAGGAGACCATCTTGCACGTGGAAATCCACCGGCGTGACCATCGTGATCAGTTTTTGCACCTTTTCGGGATTTAGCGACGCATAGCAAAGGCTGAAGGTCCCGCCCTGGCAAATGCCGAGAACGTTGATTTTATCCAAACCGTGTCGCTCGCTCACAAAGTCGACGCAGTTGTCGATATAATCGTTGATGTAATCTTCCAGCGTCAGCCAGCGGTCGCCACGGCTCGGGTAGCCCCAGTCGATGAGGTAAACGTCGATGCCCAAGTTGAGCAGTTTTCGGATCAGCGAGCGATCTTCTTGGATGTCCACCATATATGGGCGATTGACCAGCGCGTAAACAATCAGCAACGGGATCGGAAAGCGCTGCTCTACCAGAGGCGTGTAATGGTAAAGGATGACTTTGTCTTCGCGATAAACCGCCTCCTTGGCACTGACACCGACCTGGATATCCTCTTCGCGTATCCGGCCGAGCGTCTCAATCCCATTGAGCACCTTGCGGTTCAGCTCGACGAGTTCTTGAACAGTTTGTTCAGGGTTGAACTTTATCGGCGATGGGGACACTCGTTACCTCTTCGCGTCGCGATTCCGCTGGCGTTTTTTTTGTTTCGAAATGATCTTGTCGTCTGGATCGGAGGAAGGTTCATCCTTGGCCGGGTTTTCCTGCAAACGAGTTTCCTCGATATCACTCTGTCCCGCATGCTGATTTTTCGCGTCGCTGATCGTACTACTCATCTTTTGCATGACGGCAATGGACTCGGTAAGAACTTTTTTGAGCGCTTTGATCTCTTTGCGTTGCTCGTAGAGAGTTTGGTGAATTTCATCCACTTCGCTTCGGGTCGGCATGTCGCTGAATTTTAAGAATTCCTCGACGATTTCGCGCCGGCAGAGCCAGTATGCCATCGCGGCATTGAGCACTCTCGCCTGCGCCTGGACGAATTTGTCCGAAGCGAATATTTCCGTCAGAACTGGATCGGCAACTTTCTCAAAAGGCTGGGCCCATTGCCGTAGGCTCTGGATGGTTTCGCCGCGTTCGGCGATGGAACCGATTTCCTGAAGCGCTCGCTCCAAAACCCGCGTGGCCGCCTCGGCCATGATCACGTAGTATTCAGTGCTCGCGTCGCGCCACTCCTGCCAGGCCGCAAAAATCTTAGCAAACTTGTCATTTAGCTCTCGAGTAGATCCTAATCCGGGGCTCTGGATCAGCCGGCCGAAGGTCTGGTCGAATGAATCCCAGTAAAGCCGGCTTAACTCAACCAAAGCAGATCGATTTCCCGTGGCAGCCGCTTGGAAATGCGTCTCTGCTTTTTGCCAGCCCGCCACCCACGGCTGAGCAAGTTTTAGAAATTCAGCGACGTAAAGTCGCCACAGTTCGGTGAGTTTTTCCGTGGAATGAAGTAATCTTTCAGGGGAATGGATGAGATCCTCTCGTAGTCCCTCAATGTATCGTGTCACAGCGCTCTGCCAGTCTTCGCCCGACTCCATCTTAGCGGCGATCGCTTTCCAGGCCTCCGTCGCAAGGTCGAGCGAGCGCCTCCACGCCTCTTGACTGGCGATTAGCCTTTCCGCTGCTTCTTTCGCGGTCAGTGCGTCGCTGCTGATCCATGTCTCGAAGGCGTCGCGCGCAAGCTTGCCCCACTGCGCAGCTGATGCCGGCTGCGCAGCAGCGGGCGTTTCCTTCGCCAGCTCAAACCATTTTTCCCAGACGGTTTTCTGGGCGTCAGTCCAAGCTCTTACGACATTTTCGAGCTGGTCGGACCAGATCTTTGAATTTTCCACTGTGCGCTCTACTCACATCCAGGATCGTTGATCGCTCCACAGCCCCAGAGCCTCGCAATTCGTAAAGTCGAGGGGCGGTCATGCGTTGCCTGGAGATGCCAACGCTCTAGTGCATCCCTTCCCGCTTATTCTCGCCCCCCCAGGTACGCGCAAATTCCATTTGCGCTTCGATAAATTTGCCGACGGATTCTTGCCACATATGAGCCATCCTTTGGCTCTCCTGATCCCAGGAGCCCATGATTTTGCCGGGTTCACTCTTTTTTATCAGCCCGAACCAGACCGCCCAAAGTTGCTCCTGCAGCTCCACCCAGTTCTGGTTTAGCTCTCGCGAATGCTGGGCCCACTCGACAACTTCTTTAGGCAGGCCTTTAACCACAGGCATGTTTTCAGCCCACATCTTGATCCACTCTGACTGGCCTTCCAAAGATTTTTTCACGGTCTCCTCCCAAGTTTCCAGGGTCTTCTGCCACAACTCTGAGGCGTGAAACTGGGGCGCGCTTTTCTGAACAGTGTCAAGCCAGTTGTCCCACATCTTTTTCTGAGTTCCCATCCAAGTGTTCAACATTTCCTCGGTTTGTTTTGTCCAGTCCATCTTTTTGCTCCTTTCTTTTTAGCTGGATAAATTGGGCGGGATCACGACACGAAAAAATGCTAGCACGCACTGCTTACTGTTGCAAGCATCAGTCAAAACTAGTCCCCGAACCGTTCACTTTCCGAAAAGATTGGTACATTTCGATCAAGATTTCACGCTGCCGCGAAGACAACTTTGGGTCCTCCATGATTGCCCGGACCACGCCGCCATCGTCATCGCCTTTAGGGTCGAGAATGCCAGCTTGAGCATACAAAGTCTCCGCGGAGAGCCTTAGACCCTTCGCCAAAGATTGGAGAATCATGCTGCTAGGCGTGCGCAGTCCGCGTTCAATTTGACTCAGATAGGCGTTGGAAACGCCGCACAAGTCGGCCAGTTGACGCACCGACATCTGGCCTAGTTCGCGTTGCCGTCGAATGAATTCTCCGACGCCCATGTCGGGATGAACATTGTTCTTTTCAGACATAAGACTATGCTAGCCATTCGTGCTCACATATGCAAGCAGTCATTCGTGACCGAAACATGGCCGTTAACTGTATGGCAATCGGCAAGTCGGCATCAGAGTGTATTTCCACTTGCAAAATAGGGCTCCGAAACGCAAACGCTCAGCCACCATTCTCACAAGGGGTCATCTTACGAATTGACCATCTGTAATCAATCCGAGAAGGTTAAAAGTGCGCCAACCCTAATTGTCAGCGTCACTTGACAGTCAAGCCGAGACCGCGCAATTCTACGATTGCCTAAACACTATTTGCAGATCGAGAGGAACGATGAGTACGGAGTCGCTGGAAGTCGAATTCCCCGTCATGCGCTACGATATCACCCTGCCGCTCCTCGAAGGCCGGGTGCCCATCGACGGCGTAAAACTGAAGCCGGCAAGGATCTCGTCGATGATCAACAAAGAAGATCCTAAGATGAAAGCCGGCGACTTTGGCCTGTGCGATCTCAACATCGGTTACTTTCTACCCGCCATCGAAGCGGGATGGGAAATCATCGGCTTGCCGGTTTTTTCCAAGCGCAAGCCCGTTTATCAGCTGATCTTCTGTCATGGCGATGCCGAGATTAGCTCGCCCAAGGATCTGGAAAAGAAACGCGTCGGATCGCGAACTTATCGGACCGCGCTCACCGTGTGGGCGCGAGGCCTATTGCGTCAGCGCTACGGCGTCGACTTTTCAACCGTCCAATGGGTTTTGCAGGCAAAAGAGGTATTCCCCATCCACGACCCAGAAGCTAAAATTGCTTACGTCGACGAAACCAAAAATATGTCGCAACGTCTCATCGCCGGCGAGCTGGACGCGATCATCACCGACATTTCGGACACCAAGATGTTCGAAAATCTGGAGAACCATCCCAAGGTCAGGCGGCTGTTTCCAAATTACATGCAAGCTGACGAGCAGCTCTATGGCGAGACCGGTATCTTCACCCCCGTGCACATGATCGTGATGAGCCGCAAGCTCGATCGCGAACGCCCCGATCTCGCTGCCAAATTTTACGCCGCCTTTGAAAAAGCCAAAGAGATCGCCTGCGACGATGTGCTGAGCGACCGCGGTGGATTCTGCGTAGTGTACCTACGAGAGAGAATGAAAGAACAAATCAAGAACTGGGGCGATCCCTGGAAGTACGGACTCAAAGCTAACAAGAGCACCGTGGATGCGTTCATCAAGTATAATCTCGAACAGGGCATGATCCACACGGCGCCATCTTATGCCGATATCTTTGCTTCTGGCACACTAGATACATAATTGATAAGAATAACCCGCAGCAAGCTGCGGTTTCAGAACTCCGCGATGAGATTTGTCTAAAAGCGTCACCCCCGAATGTTTTTATCGGGGGTCTAGTCCGAACCCGCCTGGATTCCCGCTTAAAGCATGCGGGAATGACGGACTTCCGGATAGGTAATTTACTCAACCGCAGCAAGCTGCGTTGGGAATCGATCCCACAAAGATTGAAGAGCTGAAAAGCGCTCAAAGGATTTGAACGGTCTCAATAATTGACCTACGTGAAAAAATAAGGGTGACCCCATGTTATCCAAAGAGGACAATGAACTTCTTACTCGAACAAAACCCGGCACGCCAATGGGTAACTTGATCCGGCGCTACTGGGTTCCTGCGTTGCTTTCGGAAGAAATTCCCGGGCCTGACTGCCCCCCCGTGCGAGTAAAACTGTTGGGCGAGGAATTGGTCGCTTTCCGCGATACTCAAGGCCGTATCGGTCTCATCGGCGAGCACTGTGCCCATCGCGGCACCTCGCTTTTCTTTGGGCGCAATGAGGAATGTGGCTTGCGCTGCATTTACCACGGTTGGAAATACGACGTCGAGGGCAACGTACTGGACACGCCGGCGGAACCGGCCGACAGCGACTTCAGAAAAAAGCTACATCACACCGCGTATCCAACTCATGAAGCGAACGGCGTCATCTACGGTTATCTCGGTCCGCGCGCCAAGTTGCCGCTGTTTCCTAATTACGAATGGACCCAGGTGCCACTTGAGTATACCTACGTGACGAAGTGTTTACTGGAATGCAATTATCTCCAAGGTCTCGAAGGCGAGTGCGATTCTTCCCATCTTTCGTTTCTCCATCGCGCGTTCAGCAACGAGCGTAGTCAGTGGCTTTACAAGAGCGATACATCGCCGGCTTATGAAACCGAAGACACCGACTTCGGCGTGCGCCTGATCGCGACGCGGGACGCCGATAATCAACATTACGTCCGCTTTTCCGCCTTCGTGATGCCGGTTTATGGTTGCGTTCCCGCCGGCAGACCGACGAACGAGCTCGAAGGCTACGAAATCCACACCTATGTTCCGGCCGACGATACCCATTGCTGGCGCTACGATATCGGTTTTCGCCGCGACCGCGCGGTACAGGACGACGAGGTGCACCGGCGCAAACAGATCCTTCCCGACTACACGCGCATCCGCAATGCGCGCAATAATTATCTGCAAGACCGGCAAATGCAAAGGTCGGTGAACTTCACCGGCATCGAAGATTTTCTCAATCACGATGGCTGTGCCACCGAGAGCATGGGGCCGATATTCGATCGCAGCAAGGAGCATCTGGGCGTGAGCGATAAAGCCGTGATCGCCGTGCGCAAATTCCTCTTGACCAGCGTCAAGGAACTCCAAACCGGCAAAGAGCCGCCTCACGTCATGCGGGATATGGAGCTAAACTGGTTTCCGCACATCGATTGTTTCGCCCACATGTTGCCTCGCAACGTACCCTGGCGGCAGCATTTCGATTACCTCACGGCGTCGGCCAAAGTCGAAAACCCGGCATCATACGCGGCGCGACGCAAAGCGGCGTCGTAGTTCTAGGACAAGGTCAAGGCATTTCACCATGGCAATTCGGAGCAACAACGTGACGAAGTCAAAAAAATCGGCCAAGCCGAGCGCGCGTGCCACGGTTCGGCGCGCTGAAGAGGAACTGCGCATCGCCGCAAAGATTCTCGAGTGGGAAATCGGCGACCTCTGGGGCCACGTTGGCGTGCGACTGCCGGACAACACGGGGATCGCCGTACAAATGTTCCGCCATCTCGAGGGCACGCAAAAAAACTGGCTGGTTCATTTCGATTATTCGCTCAAAAAACTTTCGGGACCCGGCACGATTCCGCGCGAGTCGGTCATTTATACGGAAATTTTCAAGGTCCGACCGGACGTCAACGCCGCTGTCCATTGTCACGCCTCGATGTGCGTCGCGCTGAGCCTGGCGGAACAGCCGGTCGATTGGGTGCATATGCAGTCCTCCCGTTTCAAAGGAGGCACGCCGATCTTTCCGAACCCCATCTACATCCTCGACGAATCCGAAGGCGCCGCCTTGGCCAAAGCCTTGGGGGACGCTTCGGCCATCATGATCAAAGGCCACGGTATCGTGACGGTGGGCGCGACGATCGATGAGGCCTGTATCAATGCGCTCTATATGGAGCGGACGGCAAAAATCATGGCCATCGCGCGCCTGCATGGGTATCAAGGACCGAGCGCTGAATCGATCCAAACACTGACCGGCAGTCGAGAAAAACTTTTCCGCCGACCAAGGGACGAAGTTTTTCACTCCGCCGATTGGAATTACTACGCGGACAAGGTCAAGAAGGGCGAGCGCTGGACGCGGGGATGGACGTAAGACCGGTTTCGGATTTCGAGTCGCCACCTAATCTGAAACCTGCAAACTGAAACCCTGAAGTTACTTCAGTAGAAAAACCCATCCAATTAGCAAATGATCCAAGCCGAAATCGGAGGCGCCCGACGATGTTCGTAAGATGGTTGTGTACTGTCCTTCTTCTGCTGCTTTTGCAACCGAACCTCGCTGCGCAAGAGACTTATCTCGTCGCTTACGCCGGTTTCGCCGGCTTTCAAGCGCCGGTTTGGGCGCCCAAGGACCTCGGGTTGTTCGACAAGTACGGCTTCAAAGGCGACGTTGTGCTCGTCCCCGGTTCGGTCCGGCAAATTCAAGCTGTACTCGGCGGTAGCATCCACTTTGCCCAGATAGATGCGGCCACCGGCGTCAACGCGATCAATCAGGGGGCGGACCTCGTCATGTTCTCCGGAACCCTGAACAGTTTTCCTTACAGTTTTGTAACCCAGAAGGAGATCCGCAAACCCGAAGATCTCGCCGGCAAGAAGATCGGCACTCTGGCCGTGGGCGGTGCGGTGGAAACCGCGACATTTCTCGCTCTCAAGGCGTGGAATATTCCGCGCCAGTCGGTGACAATCTTTCCCGCCGGAGATTCAGCCGCTCGCATTGTCGCGCTTTCCGCAAAAGCGATCGACGGAACGATGCTGTCTTATCCGGACATCAACGAAGCCCTGCGGTTGGGCATGCACGAGTTGGTGAAAATGCCTGATGTCAAAGGAACCTCGTTTCCGATGAATGTCATGGTCGCGCGGCGCTCGTTTTTTGAAAAAAATCGCGAGACCGTAAAGCGCTTCCAACAGGCCTATGCCGAAGGCACTTACCAGTTTATGAATCAGAAAGACAAAGGACTGGCAGTATTGTCGAAGCGGCTGAGATTCAAGAATCCGAAGGGCCTCGAGGAAACTTACGATTACTTTGCCAAGAGCTTTGCATTCCCTACGCGTGTATCGCAGGAAGGGTTGCGGAATACGCTGGAAATCATCGCGCAGCGCAATCCAGCCGTGAAAGTCGACACGAACATCGGCAAATACCTCGATGAAAGCATTGTCGACGAGTTGGAACGCGAAGGTTTCTTCAAACGCTTGTCCGGCAAAAATTGACGCAACCTGTAGGGGCAAGGCGCGCCTTGCCCCTACGACTATTCTGATTGTCTACTCAACCTTGACCCCTGGGAATCCGTACCATATAACTCAGCCATAAATCGCGGCTTCAGTTGATCCGCGACATCGCGAGGAAGGAATCTCATACATGCGTAGGATGTCCGCTTCCTTAGTCGGATTGTTGCTCATTGTTTTTACTCAAACCGCAGCGGCGCAAACCCCGCAACTCATTGAGGCCGCGAAAAAGGAAGGCGGCAAAGTCATCCTTTATACTTCCATGGAAACCTTCACCGCCGACGCACTCAAAAAAGCTTTTGAAACGAAGAGTGGCCTGCAGATGGAATACTGGCGCGGCGGTTCGACCGAAGTTATTGACCGCGTTCTGGGCGAGCATCGCGTCGGCAAACCGTTGTTCGACGCTGTCGCGACCACGGGCGATCATATGCATCTCATGTTCAAAGAAGGAGCTTTCATCAAATACGAATCACCGTCACTCAAGGGTTTCGCCAAGGACGCGATCGATCCCAACCTAGGCGCGCGTTATCGAAACGTTCTATATGGTGTCATCTACAACAAAGCCGGCATCAAGGCATCAGAGGCGCCTAAAACTCTCGAAGATATCGTGAAGCCGGAATACCGCGGCAAGCTCGTCATGCCACATCCGGTCAATCACACACTGACGACTCAGTGGCTCGCCAGTCTGGACAAGATCATGCCCAAGAACCGAACCGAAAAATTCATCCGCGATCTCGCTGCTGCCAAACCAATTTTTGTCGAGTCCATCGTTCCCGCCGCCGACCGTGTCGGCACCGGCGAAACACCCATCGGCATCACCTTTGTTCGTTTCGTCCTCACCTATAACAAACAGGGCGCGAACCTCGACTATGTGCGCGACTACACGATGTTGGGCGATGGACAGTACATCAGCCTGGCGGCTAAGGCGCCGAGACCGAGTGCCGGTAAAGCGTTTATCGACTTCTTCCTCGATGAGGAAAGCATGAGGATTCAGGCGAACACCGGCGAATTCGTCAACCGCAAAGGAGTTTACCCGCCGCTGCCGGATGCCGACAAGATCAAGTTCGTCCAGATGTATCAATTCGGCAAAGAAGATTTTGAAACCAAGAAGAAAGAGTATCAGAAGATTTTTTTGCAGTAATGTTGCTGCTGTCGGAGAAATATTTTCTAGGTATCATGCTCAGCGCCAGCCAGGATCCGAGCCGAAACAAGATTTCTCGGTCGCGTCGCTTCCTCGAAATGACAACACAAGCACTTGCTGCGTATGTCATTTCGACCAAAGGGAGAAATCTTTCTTCTCCGCTTTCAGAACGCCAGCTTAAAGTCTACAATTTTTGAGTAAGAAACTCAGGGAGGCAACCATGGCGGAATTTGTCATCGATGCAGACGGCCACATCATGGAAGACCACAAGGATATCTTTGCCCACATCAAAGGAAATTTTTCCGACATGGACTGGCACTCCACTTGGCCAATGTTCGACGCGGATGGCTGGCAGCGCGGACTCGCGCGCAAAGGCAAGCGCGAAGATCCTGACGCCGAAGCCTGGATTCGCTTTCAAAATGAGCACGGCATCGACTGCGCCGTCCTCTATCCAACTTCTGCGCTGGCGTTGGGAATGATCCAGCTGCCCGCCTGGGCATCGGCGATCGCGCAAGGCTACAACGACTGGCTGTACGACCGTTTTATTTCCCAATCGCCTCGCCTCAAAGGCGTTGCCCTGCTCGCGCCGCAAGATCCGAAGGCTGCCGCGGCCGAATTGCGCCGTTGTGTAAAAGAACTAGGCTTTTCTGCGGGCCTTCTGCCCTCGGCAACCAATAACAGGACTCCACTCTACGGCTCGGCCGTGTTCCACGAAATCTACGACGAAGCCCAGCGACTCGACGTGCCGCTCACCATCCACGGCGGCGTTAGCCAAAATCTCGGTCTCGACCGCGTGGCGAGTTTCTTGGAAGCGCATATGCTCGACCATCCAGTCGGTTTGTTCATTCAGATTACCAATATGATGTTTCAGGGCGTGTTCCAGGAATTTCCGAAACTCCGCGTGGCCTATCTCGAAGCCGGTGCCGGCTGGGTGCCGTTCATGATGGACCGCATGGAAGAAGACTACGAAAAATTCGCCGCGCGCCTGGCGCCGAATCTGAAATCGCCGCCGAGCAAGTTTTTCAAGTCGGGAAATATCTTCGTCACCATGGAAGTCGAAGAACGAACTGCTCC
>DASXSW010000667.1:0-5047 GCA_036505755.1 Binatia bacterium
CCATTCGGCGCCAAGTGATCACTAGCCTCGCGCGCGATCCGCCGGTAGAAGTCGAGCCCGTCGACGCCGCCGTCCAACGCGCCACGCGGTTCCCAGAGGCTCACTTCCGGTTCTAAAGCATCTATCTCCGCTGAGCGAATATAGGGTGGATTTGAAACGATCAAGTCGAATCGTCCGGCAGTTTCGCCGATGGGTTCGAAAAGATCGCCGTGCAATAAACGAACTCGTTCGGACGCGCCGTAACGCGCTGCATTGCTACGGGCGATTTCCAAAGCCTCAATGGATATATCGGTCGCCCAAATCATCGATGACGGTAACTCTCTCGCTAAGCTTACGGCGATGGCGCCGCTCCCTGTGCCGACGTCGAGAATCTTCAATGCTTTATTCTCGGGAAATTCTCGCGCGACCCCAAGAGTAATCTCCACCAACCGTTCCGTTTCCGGTCGCGGGATCAACAAGTCGGGCGTGACGCGAAAATCGAGTGACCAAAACTCTTTATGCCCCGTGATATGGGCCACCGGCTCGCGCCGAATGCGTCGAAGCAAGAGCTCCTCGCAGTACCGGATTTGCTCAGGGCGCACTGGCATGTCCGACAAAAGAACAAACTGCTCCTTCGTCAGCTTCAAGACATGGCTCAGAAGGATTTCAGCATCCAGACGTGCTGTCTCTATGCCCGCTTCGATCAGACGTTGGACATTCTCACGGACTACCGCCTGTATCGATACGGTGGCAGCGCTAATTGTTATCGGGGTCTGACTTTCCATCTTGCTCTTGCGGCTTTCCCGTCGCTTTTAACACCTCGGCCTGGTAGTGCGTGATCAGCGCATCGACGATGTCGTCAATTTGCCCTTCCATCACTCTGTCCAACTGATAGATCGTGAGATTGATCCGGTGATCCGTTAGCCGCCCCTGAGGAAAATTGTAGGTGCGGATGCGCTCGCTCCGATCGCCGCTGCCCACCATCGATTTGCGGGTCGCGGCGATTTCGGAGCGCTGCTCTTCTTGTTTCTTTTCGAGTAATCGGGCGCGGAGAATCTTCATGCCCTTGGCGCGGTTTTTATGCTGCGATTTTTCATCTTGGCACGAGATGACGATACCCGTCGGGATATGCGTGATGCGCACTGCGGAGTCGGTCGTATTGACGCTCTGCCCGCCCGGTCCGGATGAACGAAACACGTCGACGCGAATTTCTTTCGGATCGATGGCGATTTCGACTTCGTCGGCTTCGGCTAACACTGCCACCGTCACCGCCGACGTGTGAATCCGACCAGATCCTTCGGTCACTGGCACGCGCTGGACGCGGTGCACGCCGCCTTCGAATTTGAGCCGGCTGTAGGCGCCCTGCCCCTCAATGCTCATGATGATTTCTTTGTAGCCCCCAAGGCCGGTCGGGCTGGAGCTCATCATTTCGACCCGCCACCGGCGCGACTCGGCGTAGCGTGAGTACATGCGAAAAAGTTCTGCGGCAAACAACGCCGCTTCATCGCCGCCCGTTCCGGCGCGGATTTCGACGATGACGTTCTTCGCGTCGTTGGGGTCTTTCGGCAGGATTAGAGTTTTAAGCTGGTTTTCCAGCGCCTCTTTGCGCTCGCGCAACGCTGCAATTTCTTCTTTAGCGAGCTCCCGGATCGCCTCGTCCGCTTCTTCCAGGAGTTGCCGATTGTCGTGGATTTCTCGTTCGACCTTACGCCACTCACGATAGCAAGTGACAATCTCTTCCAGTTCCGAGCGCTCCTTGGCGAGCTTGGAATATTCCCGTTGATGGCCGAGCATCTGGGGATCGGACATCATTCTTTCCAAGTCCATATAACGCTTTTCGACTTCGGCTAGTTTATCAAGCATGATGAGCTCACGATCCAGACCAATCGCGCAAAATAAAAAAAGGGCAAAGGGATCATCGCTACCCTTTGCCCTTTCCCTTCCTGCAATAGCCTAGTAAATCACATTCAGTCCCGGTCCTCCGCCGAACTCAGTTTTTTAATCCGTATTTCCTTCTAAACTTTTCTACTCGACCAGCTGAGTCGACGAATTTCTGCTTGCCGGTGAAGAAGGGGTGGCAGTTGGAGCAAATTTCCACGTGAATGTTCCCGACTGTGGAGCGCGATTCGACGACTTGTCCGCAGGCGCAAACAATCTTGGCCGCTTTATACTCCGGATGGATTCCTGGCTTCATAAGATCCTCTCAATAGATACTTTTTATAACACAAGGACTGTCGAGCTTCAATTGGCGCTCGACCGGGCGCTTCGATGGAACAAGACCCGTTGCAGGCTAAAAACGCCAGGCTTGGAAAACTCTTAGATTGCCAAATAGCGTATTAACTCTTAAAATACGGGACAAATCAGACGGTCATTGACCGCCATCACATTTGCAAGATTTCGATCAGGAAATACTGCTGGAGAATCGGAGGGTTTAAACGAATTATGAGCAAGCCGGAACCAAGCAATTCATCGACTCAATCGACTCCAATGTTAGTCCCACCCATGCCGCTAAAAGCCGACAACACTCGGCTCGATTTTGGCTTCATTGCGGACTTAGCGCTAAAAACGGTGTATGCGGATGCGAATTGCACCACTGAAAGGGCGGCCGACAAACTTAAGTTGTCGATGCCCGTGACGGAAGATCTCCTGCAGCATCTGTATCGGGAAAAATTTGTCGAAATCCGCGGACTTATCAGTTACGGGAACAATCGGTACGGCCTCCTCGATCGGGGCTGGCAGCGCGCCCAGCAGTTGTTGGACATGAACGGCTACATCGGGCCGACGCCGGTCTCCTTACAAGACTATAGCGACATGGTCATCCGTCAGAGCGCGGCTCGGGATCCTATAGAACCCGAATCGGTGCGCGGCGCCATGTCGGGACTGGTCTTGCCCGAGGCTACCGTGCAGACACTAGGGCTCGTCGCCAACTCGAGGCGGAGCCTCTTCATGACCGGCCCATCCGGCAACGGTAAGACCACCATCGCCACCGCATTGCACACCGCTCAACATGGCGAGATTTGGATTCCCTACGCCATCGAAGTCGACGGGCAAGTAATCAAAGTATTCGATCTGCACAACCACCATCCCGTTGCCGTAAAAGATATCGACCGCTATGACCAGCGCTGGATAAGAATCAAGCGGCCCATCGTGATCGTCGGCGGCGAAATGACCATTGAAACCATGGATTTGATCTACAGCTCCACCGTCAGATTCTATGAAGCGCCGTTTCAAATGAAATCGAACGGCGGCACGCTGGTGATCGACGATTTCGGCCGCCAGCGGGTCGATCCCCATGATCTACTTAATCGCTGGATCGTTCCGCTAGAGGGGCGCGTCGACTATCTTACGCTACACACGGGGAAAAAGATCGAGGTACCGTTCGAGCAGTTATTGATTTTCGCCACTAACCTTGATCCCAGCGATTTGGTTGATGACGCTTTTCTGCGCCGCATGGGGTATCGTCTCTACGTCAACGCACCGGACCGGGAGATGTACGCCGCGATCTTTCAGCAATTCGTGCAAGCCAGCGGCTTCGACTACGATCCTCAGCATCTGGAATACGTTTTTCGCCTCTACGACACCGACAAGCGTCCGCTCCGCGGCTGCGAGCCACGCGATCTGATCCAACGCTGCTCCGATCTCTGTAAGTATGAAAATCGCCCGATGGTTCTCTCGAACGAGCTGCTCCATCTCGCCTGGCAGAACTATTTTGGCGCCGCGCCGACGGTAAATTAACGAAGTGTTAGAGACCTCACTCGAAGAGTTGGACGGAGGTAGGCAGCCATGACGCTCAAACCGACACGGCCAATTTGCCTTCACCTACTCATGATTGCGCTGCTACTGTCCCTTTACGCTTGCACGTCCTCTCCCGAACTGATCTCCGAGGGATCCGTTGAAGACAAGATCTCGAGGCTCAGGATCGGGCAAAGCGACAAGTCTGAAGTTGAAAGCATCTTCGGAGTCGATCACGGCAATGATCGCATGCGCTGGGCGTATAATTTTGACGACAGACAGTTTGAGATTTCGGAGCGTAGATATGGCCCTGGTATAGGGGTGCTACCGGTCGCTGCCGGAACCGTGTCCACCAACACTCGAGTCCTGGTGACACTTACTTTTAACGAGGCGGGTGTTGTCAAACGCATCGAGGTCGCCCGCTTCTTTGACGAGCCTTTTGTGAACGACTACTGGTACCTGGTCAAAGAACCGGCAAAAGAACCGTTGCAGTCGGTCGCCGGTATAGCAGAATCGGTCGGGTTTAAAGTCGCCGGCCTAGACAAAAACGCCGACACTTTCACCCTAGAAGATCCCAACAGTAAGGCACGCGTCGCCGTCAAATTAGATGGCCAAGTTCTCCGCGTGACGTCGCGAAACCCACATCATCGCTTGGCCAATGAATACCGCGCCTACTCCAAGCGCGAGAGCGCGCTGACAAGCGGCATCGCAGATTCCGAACTCGTTCAGTGAGGCGACTTCGGAACTGACCGGTGCAACAACGTTAAACAATTACACGCTGGCGCCAGATGCAGGCTTTGCAGCCTCGGGCCGCGGGCCAACTATGATAGGGCCTGGCTGGTACATAGGTTGGTTTATCTGCGATTTGTCCACATCGAGCTTGTAAAGCCCGATGGCGTTGTCCATCAGGATCTTTCTTCGGTCATCCACCGATACCACGTCCTGTAGCGAGTGAGTCCTGCACCAGACCGATTTGGGCCAGGTGGTTGTGCCGTGGGGGTAGTCGGTGGAGTACATGATCTTGTCGACACCGATCTCATCACGGCTTCTAATCCCGTGGCGCTCATGCCAGAAGGTGCTCCACATGTTGGTTCGGAAAATTTCACTGGGTTTCTTGGTGAGAGTGGTGTTTTTGGCCACCTTACGTTCCTCAAACTCATGATCCAGCTCTTCCAGCAGGTACGGCAGCCAGCCCACTCCGCTCTCGACACTGATCGTCTTGAGCTTGGGAAATTTTTCAAACACGCCCGAATAGAGGATATTGGAGACGATCTCCATGTGGCTGACAAAGGTCATGGAAACCTGCAGAGCGGTCCTCGCGCCTCCCTGCAAGGAC
>DASXSW010000668.1:0-5145 GCA_036505755.1 Binatia bacterium
GTATGCGATCCACGGGATGGCTTGATTGACGGTAATGGCGCTGTAGGCCACGCGCAAGGGAATCGGTTTCGAGGTCTCGGCGGCGTTGGCTATGCCGCTTGCGATGGTGGCGATCAAAGCCGCGGTAAAACCCAGTGCAAAGCGACGACGCTTTTTTGACAGGGAGCTTCTGTCCATCACGCCTCCGGGTCACAACGAAAAGTGTCTCATTCTACTCTTGCCAACCGTGCGGTCAAACGAAGGATCGCAAGGATCGAACGGTGCGCGCAGCGCACCCTACGAAGGATTGGACATGAATTGGATATGAACAATCCAGGCTGATTTCGCCCGGGCGTGGCGAATGCCTCGGCCGAGCGTTGACAACTTTGGGCTGCAGGTGTAATTCGGGCGCTGACTCATTTGCGAGAGGAATTATGAAGTATAAATGCATTTCAGCCGATTCCCACCTGGAAATCCGCCCCGATCGCTATGCGAAGCGCGTGGCGGCGAAGTATCGCGATCGCGCGCCGAAAGTCATCACGCTCGAAGACGGAACGTTGGCGGTGCTGCAAGAAGGGCAACCATTGGAGCGATTGATCTCGAACATCTCCTGCGGCCTGCCGTACGAAGAGCGCCGGCCGTTTGACCCGTTGCCCGGTGAGAACTACGAGAGCTCTCCAGGTACCGGCTCGCCGGAACAACGTTTGCGGGAGCAAGACAAGGACGGCGTTGATGCCGAAGTTTTATTTCCCGGCAACGTCGGTCCGGGATTCTGGCGCGGCATTGGAAACGACGATGCCTACAAAGCGGTCGTGCGCGCATATAATGATTGGCTTTCGGAAGAATATTGCTCCTGCTCGCCGGAACGGCTGATCGGAGTGGGAGTGATTCCTATTACGAATATCGATGACGCGGTTGCCGAGTTGGATCACTGCACGAAGATCGGTCTCAAGGCTGTTGCCATCGATAACTTTCCCGCCGGCAATCGTTATCCGACGGCCGGCGACGATCGATTTTGGGCCGCGGTCGTCGATCTGAATATGGCGCTGACGATTCATGTCGAGTTCGGTTTTCCTCGGCGTGGCCGCGGCCAACCCGTGGTGGCCGGACCGTCTTTCAAATACGCGCGCCAGACTGACCCGGAACATCATGTGCCCGACGTCATCGAACGCTTTAACAAGTATGGCTTCCGCGGCAGCAAACAAGTCGTGCAGATGATCTGGGGCGGCGCCTTCGAACGATTTCCCAAGCTGAAAATTTACGTCGCCGAAGTGCAGCTCGGGTGGGTGCCCAATTGGATGGACCAGATGGACAATGAATATGGCCGCCAACAGTATTGGGCTGAGCGCGTCTTAGGACTGCCGCGCCTCGGCCGCATGCCGAGCGAATATGCCCGCGAACACTGCTACTGGGGTTTCAATCGCAATCCGGTCGGTGTGCGCATCGCGCGCCAAGAGATGGGCGTCGACAAGGTCATGTGGGCGAGCGATTTTCCACATCTCGAATCAGATTGGCCGAATTCACGAAAAGTTATCGCCGAAAATTTCGCAGGCGTGTCGGAAGAAGAGCTCTGGAAAATGACTGTCGGGAATGCAGTGAAATATTTTCATCTGGCGGATCAGTAGCGGTTTGCTGACAAGCTTACGATCGTCCTTCGACAGGCTCAGGACGAACGGAAATGTTGCAGAATTATTAGGAAATATCCGTTCATGCTGAGCGTGTCGAAGCATGATCACCTCTCACCACGAACGCTTCTTTCTTTGTCCGTTCGCCCTGAGCTTGTCGAAGGGCTCAAATACTCAGAGCCAAGCGATGGTTACGCTTCACTAAGAGCGCCAAATGACCGACGAAGAACGCAGGTATAATTCGGAAGAATTTACCGCCGCTGCGTCGACGGCAACTAATCCCGGCGAGACCATGGCGGCGAAAGTCGGCGTCGCCGCCCCCGACTTCGAGACTTCGAACTTGGACGGCGCGGTCATTCGCTTGAGCGACTTCCGCGGCAAGCGGCATGTCGTGATCATGACCGGCGCGGTGACCAGCCCGATGTGCGCCTTTGAAGTGCCGGCGTTCAATCAATTACAGATGGAATTCGACGGCAAAGGAGTTTCTTTTTTTCTACTCTACACGCGTGAATCGCACCCGGCGGAAAATTACGCCGCGCATAGCTCATTCGAACAAAAGCTCGCTTACGCGCGCGACTTGCAGCGGTTGGAAAATATTCAATTACCAATTCTCGTCGATCACCTCGATGGTCGAATTCATCGCGCCTACGGGGTTTGGCCCAACGCTCTTTTCGTCATCCACAAAGAAGGCCGGCTCATCTTTCGCAGCAACATGGCCAACCATGGCGAACTCCGCCAGTTTTTAGACGACTTGTTGGCAGCCGAAAAGGCGGCGAGCGAAGGACGCGTAACGCACTTGCACTATTCCGAGCGCGTGGTGCCGCATGAAGCCGACCAAGCGACGCACAGGCGCGTCTACGAGCGAGCGGGACCAAAAGCCTTTGAAGACTACTGGGCCAGGCGCCCGCAGAATCGCAATCGCTGGCCGTAGATGAACACCAGGGCCGTCGCAATCCAATCGAGGGCGTTTTTATTGGTCCTATTGGTCTTGTTCGCCACCGGTCAACTCGCACGCGCCGCGGCCCGCGACCTCGAACGGGTGCGCATCGGCTACTCCGTCGGCGGACTGATTCCTTTTCCACTCATCGTTGCCAAAGAAAACCGGTTCTTCGAGCAAGCCGGTTTCGACGCGGAGCTCATCAATATTCCGCCAACGATTGCGGTTACAGCCCTGGTCTCGGGTGACATTCAGTATGTGATCTTCGCCGGAACGACACTCAATGCAGCGGTTCGCGGCCTTCCCGTAAAGTTGGTGATGGTTTATAACGATCGACCGCTGTTTTCCCTGATGTCGCGTCCCGACATTCGTTCCATCAAAGAGCTCAAAGGAAAAGTCTTGGGCGTGGCCACCCTCACATCGGGAGAATCCTTCTTATCGAGGCGCTTGCTCAAGGATGCCGGCATCGATGCCGACAAAGAAATGACCCTGCGCGTCATCGGCAATACACCGGACAGGCTCCAGGCGCTCAGAGCGGGCGCTGTGGACGCGACAACGCTGACACTTCCCGCGGATATTCATGCCGAGCGTTTAGGGCTGCGAAGATTGGCATTCATGGGCGACATGCTGGACAGCATCAACGGTGGTTTCGGCGTTGCGGAACGTTGGTTGCAACAGCGGCCCGATCAGATCAAAAAAATGATTGCCGTGGCGTTTAGAGGCATGGCCCATGCGCGCGCGCAGCGTCAGGACTCCATTGCGCTGATTATGTCGAAATGGAAGCCCGAAAGAGAAATTGCCGACAAAGCTTTCGAGATGATGATAAAAACCTGGACGGACAGCGGCATCGCATCGGATCAGGCACTGCAGGCGGGCATCGAGGAAAGCTTGAAGGTTTCGAATACCAAGCAGTCGGTGCCAATATCTCGCGTCGCGGATTTCAGTTTGGCGCGCGAAGTTTACCGCGAGTTGAAGACGAGATAAATTAGCGCTCTCGGCGTTTTATCGAGTAAGACTCTTCACCACGAAGAACACGAAGAGCACGAAGTATAAGAGTTATTATACGAAACCTTCGTGTCCTTCGTGCTCTTCGTGGTGAATAATAAGTCGGAGATTTTAACGACATGAGCAAGGATGAATTCATTCTCAAGCCGACGCGGATGCGCACGCATCCACACACGACGCGCTCGCGCTTGATGCTCGAAGTGGCTTCCCAATTGGTCAGCCAAAAGGATTTTCCCTACCTTCAGGCTCGCGTGAGCCTGCGCGAACAGGGCGCCGATGAATGGCCGGTGACGCTTTTTGCGAGTGATAGCCCGGCGACGATTCACCAAGTCGCCGCCGGCAAAGTGCAGTTTGCGATGATCAATCCATCGATGATCCTCAAGGTGGCGGCCTTGGGCAGCGCGCCATTCAACGAACCCATTCCACTGCGCGCGATCGCGGTGCTACCGGCTTTGGACCAGATGGTATTTGCGGTTAAACAGACAACCGGGCTGACAACCTTCAGCGATATCCGCGCGCGAAAGTTCCCGTTGAGAGTTTCGCTGCGCGGCCAGCCGGACCACTCGCTGCATGTCATTATTGACCATGTGCTTGCGGCTGCCGGGTTCTCGCTCGACGATGTGCTGTCATGGGGCGGCGAAGTGCGCTATGACGGCGGCATGCCGTATGGCGCGAATCGCATCGGCGCGATCGAGCGCGGCGAGATCGATGCAATCTTCGATGAAGGCGCGAGCGCATGGGGCAATATGGCACTCGAGCTGGGCATGACCTTTCTCTCTTTGGACGAGACGATTTTGCGTCGATTGGAAGCAGCCGGTTTGCGCCGAGGTCTGCTCGAACAGAAATATTTTCCCAAACTCGCCACTGATATTCCAACGCTCGACTTCAGCGGCTGGCCGATCTACACGCGGGAGAATACGTCCGATGAATTGGTCGGTGATTTTTGCCGCGCTCTGGAAGCAAGCAAAGATCGAGTCCCCTGGGCGAAAGACGCGCCGCTGCCGCTCGCGCAAATGGTGCGAGACACGCCTGAAGGTCATCTCGAAGTGCCGCTCCATCCGGCGGCGGAGCGCTTCTGGCGCGAGAGGGGCTATCTGCCGTAGAGAAAACAGCGATAAGCAGAGAGGAGCTAGCGCGGGAAACCACAACCAAAATCGGAACAGACATTGCACCATGAAGGTTACGAAGAGCACGAAGTTAGGAAATCCGTAAATATCAATTTCCAAATCCTTCGTGTCTAATGTCAAGCAGCGAAAATTTTCAAGCATAAGTAGTATGGCAGCATGCATTCAACTTTGCTCGCAGAGGCTCAGCGAAGTAAGAAGAAGGCTGGAGGTGAGCGTGATGAGTTCAGTCTTTACAAGACTCGTCCGTGTGGGCTTGTGGGCCATTTTCTTTTCTCTCGGCGCTGCATCGGCCTGGGGACAAAGCGACGAAAAAGCCAAGCTCATCGAAGGGGCAAAAAAGGAAGGCAAACTCGTTTGGTACACTTCGACCAATGTGACCGAGTCGAAGCCACTGCTTGACGACTTTGAGAAGCAATACCCATTTATCAAGGGTGAGATTTTCCGCGCCAGCGGCGAGGTGATCTTAAATCGT
>DASXSW010000669.1:0-4360 GCA_036505755.1 Binatia bacterium
TAGGAGGTTCGCCGTGAAATTCAAATTGATGGAACTGTACATTATTTCTATGCTCGGGCTCCCGATGGGCCAACTCACCGCCTATGCCGCATCTGCCAACCCAACGGTGCTGAAGGCCAAACAAGAGGCGGAAGCGAAAGGATATATTTTTGCAGCCAGTCAAGAAGAGATCATTGCCAACGCCAAGAAAGAAGGCAAGTTGCGTGTCATGGGCTCTCTCGATGCGCAGACCCTGAAGGCTTTGAATGAAGCGTTCCGCAAGAAATATCCCTTTATTGAGTCGCAAGCTCAGGAGATCGCCGGGACGGATAACTACATCCGCATGATTCAAGAGATGAAAGCCGGCATGGCTAAGAGCTGGGACGTCAACTACGTCGCGTTCGACATGTACCCCGAGTACCTGCCTTATCAAAAGAAGTTTGACATTTTAGGAATGGCGCAACAGGGAGTCTTGCAAATCCCGCATAAAATGATCGACCCGGTCAATCGCCACGTGGTCGTTGTGGCCAGTGACCTTCAGGTCGTTGCGTTTAACAAGAAGCAAATCGCGGCAGAAAAAATTCCTAACACCTGGGAAGGATTTCTGCGCGAAGAGTTTAGCGGAAGAAAATTCATGCTCGACATTCGACCCAAAGACGTGGCTGCGCTCGTTCCCGCCTGGGGAATGGAAAAAACCCTCGATTTCGCCCGCAAGCTGGCTGCGCAAAAACCGGTGTGGATCAGGGGCAACAGCCGAGCGTTGACGATGATTCAGTCGGGCGAATACAGCACGCTATTTGGCCCCAATCTTTCCGTGGCCCTGAGGGTGGAGAAAAAAGATCCAAACATCGCCTACAAGATCGTTGAGCCAGTGCCGACGCGGCTCAACGAAGCCCAAGCGATCCTTAACGCGGCGAGCAATCCCTACGCTGCGCTTTTGTGGTTGGAGTTCCTATGCTCTCCCGCCGGTCAAATGGTCATAGATCAGTATGAGCCTTATGGCGCATCGCATCTGACCGCCGGCTCTGTCCAGGAAAAGATTGTGCGCGGGCTGAAACTGTCAATCGTGGACTGGGATCATGTTACCAAGATGGAAGACTATCAAAAGAAAATCACCGAGGCCTATGGTTTCCCCCGCGCCGACACAAAATAAATTAGTAGGTCGGATTCTACGGGGTCGTGCTTTCGATTCTAGACAATATAAACGATCAAGGATGATAGTCAGTTGGTAATTTTTAATCACTCACCAACAGGTTATTAGAGTTTCCTAAAGGCATCGCCGAGAAGAGCGCGAGTCTTTCCACAATATGGTTTTACCAATGCGACCTCACCAAATTCGACAACTATCTAGCAACAGGAGCGACGTGTCGAAAGAAAAGCGCTAATAGAAGTTGGGGCAGTTTCATTGAAGGAGGGAAACCCATGTTAAAGCGTACATCTATTCTGTTGATTCTACCAATTACCGTGCTCGTAGCTGGTTGCGCGATTCCAACATCGACTGGCGAAACTAGCCGAGGATTGATCGGGGCCTGGATCGTGACAGCAAGCCGCCCCGCTGGTGTCGGTAAGAACCTTCTAACCTTTTCGTCGGATGGCACTTTCTTTCGAAGCGGGGATACGCATCCAGTACTTAGTGGTGCGCATGGTGCGTGGAAGCGGATCGGCGACAGGGAGTTTAATGCCACCTATATCGCGTTTCGATTCGATGAAAACAGAAAATGGATCGGAAGCACCAAGACGCGGATACACATTATCCCTGGGCCTGGAGACACTGAGTTCACGGGCATCGCCAAAGTCAGCACACGTGACTTGCAAGACAAGGAGGTTGGGACGTCCGAAGTACGTCTAGAGGGAAAACGCATTCAGGTTGAGCCATTCTGAGATCGCGTTTACAGCGTTGCATTCGGTGAGGTAAGGCGTAACGATGCCTTCTAACATGCGCATCGAGGCGGACCCGTTGCAATCGGACTAGGCCCGCCCGCTATGGGCCGCTATCGGCCGCTCATGCGCGACGGTCAGCCGATTGAATTGAATTCTCCTTGAATTTAATTTTGGATGAAAATGGAAGCGTCGATCAGCTGCCTGAGTCTACATCGACTTGACTGCGATCTCCGGAGGAAATAGGTTCTGTCTAATCGATTCCTAAAACACATTAAGAAACATCAGGCATGGGTCGCGCTCCGAATTAACGGCGACTTTTCCTTGGCATTTGTGTTGGTCGAAAGTCCTATTCCAACAAACTCGTGAAAAGGGGGATTAGATATGGCCTATAAACTCGAAGGAAGTCTGCTCGAAGTCTGCAACTGTGAAGTTCTCTGTCCTTGCTGGATCGGCGTCGACCCGGATAACGGAACTTGTGATTCCGCGTTGGCGCACCATTTTGAAAAAGGGGAAATCGATGGCGTGGACGTATCGGGTCTCACTCTGGGATTCATTGTTCACATCCCAGGAAACGTGCTGAAAGGCAACTGGCGCGCTGTCGTCCACATAGATCAAAGGGCCACAAAGGAGCAGGAACAAGCGCTCCTCAGCGTTTATACCGGCAAACAAGGCGGTCCGATCGCCGACCTCGTGCAGTTGATCGGCGACGTAGTCGCCGTGGAGCGCTCGCCGATTACTTTCGAGGTTAGTGAAGGCAAGGGAACCCTGCGGATCGGAAACGTCGCCGACTGTGAGATGGAGCCTTTTCGTGGTCCCAACGGCGACGTGACGACGTTGCACGATTCGATATTTTCGACCATTCCCGGTTCACCCGCATACGTAGCCAAGGCGACGAAGTTCAAAATGACCAATCCGGCTTTGAAGCAAAACATTGACCTTAAAGACCACAACGCGATTCAAGGAAATTTCGTCTTCCAGAGTTAAGCCGTTGGCACGCGGTCGACAAGGGAGTCAGATAGAAGAGGCTCAGGACGCCTTAATAAATTGGAGTACCTCAGTGTTGGAGTAATGGAATGATTCAGTCAAAACCCATTAATTCAGTGTTCCGATTCTCCAACATGCCATTGCGCGCATCCGACCGCAGACCTTTCCTGTGGTTAATCACCTCATTGATCATTCTGGCGTGGCTGACGCTGTGGATCTGGGATCGCTCTCCTTATGGCCGCTATCTCGATCACGGGCGATTAGGTGAGATCGGCCTTTTTAACGGGGTGGCCTCACTCGTAGCACCTGTATTACTCTATCTTGTCGGTTGGACCCTCATGACCGTAGCCATGATGTTGCCGACGACCCTCCCATTGCTCGAGATCTTCCGACGCCTTACGGGGCGGCGCCAAGATCGCTCCCAACTCCTGGCTCTGGTAATTACGGGCTATCTCGGCGTCTGGGCTGGCTTCGGTGTGGCGGCTCATTCAGCTGATTGGGTCTTGCACGAGGTTGCGGAGCGCAGTAGATGGCTTGAGACGAATGCCTGGGTCATCGGTGTAGGCATTCTGTTGTTGGCAGGAGCCTTTCAGTTTAGCCGTTTGAAATACCGCTGTCTGGACAAGTGCCGTGCGCCCTTGAGCTTCGTGATGGAGTACTGGCGAGGGCGCCACGATCGCCGAAACGCGCTCTTGCTTGGCATCAATCATGGCATTTTTTGTGTCGGCTGTTGCTGGGCGTTGATGCTCCTCATGTTCGGTGTGGGTGTGGGGAATCTCGGTTGGATGCTAGCTCTGGGCGTAGTAATGGCCATTGAGAAGAATATGCCGTGGGGGCGGAAACTGAGTGCTCCGTTGGGATTGGCTCTTCTCGGGTGGGGAGGGTTCCTCTTGCTAGGTCATATTTAACCGCAAAATGGTGAAGACCGATAGGTAATTGACGAATGGACAAACAAGAAAGCGCCGCAAAGTACTTCCCAACCGTTGGTGACGGCACTGGGCTTGCTCATACCGATAGTTTGTACAAGGAAGAGCTTCAGCTGGCTTTGCGCAACAGAGGCATGCCTCTGGAGGGCCTCCGCTATCCCATTACTCCGTCCGGACTGCACTATCTTCTGATCCACTACGATGTTCCAGAGGTAAATGCCGACGAGTGGCGCTTAAAAGTTGGCGGGCACGTCTCCAGGCCGTTTGACTTGACACTGGAGGAGATCAGAAAGCGACCAAGCCAAACCATCGCGGTGACTATGGAGTGCGCCGGAAACGGTCGCGCTCTTTTTGCTCCGCGGCGCATAAGCCAGCCGTGGCTGCTCGAAGCGATCGGGACGGCGCAATGGACGGGGACGCCGCTTTGGGGAATCCTCGAAGAAGCCGGTATCCGTCGTGACGCTGTCGAAGTCGTCTTTACAGCTCTAGACCAAGGAGTGGAAGGAGACCAGGTGCAATTCTACCAGCGTAGCCTCATAGTCGGCGAAGCAAAGAGGGAGGAAGTGCTGCTGGTTTACGAAATGAACGGC